>JAUUZM010000251.1 GCA_030589965.1 Bacteroides sp. | reverse complement strand
GTCGAAATGCTGCCCGGTATGGCATATCAAATGCTGAAACTGGTCCTGTCTCTTTGAAAAGGCCCTGCAGAGGGGTGCTATTTTGATGAAATTTGGTCTTGCTCCAGCAACGGTAATAACTTTCATGTGGCTTCGTATAAATTGATAATATTGGGTTTTTCAGAGGGTGAAGATAGACATTATTTCAAAGCTGTACGGATTCAATTTCTAAGCTGAACCTATTAAATTTAAAGCTGCCCGTTTTCGATAAGGATAATGATCTCCTCTATCAGGCGGTCCTCTCCATCGGCATCGTATTCTGATTTAAGATTGGATCCGAATAACCTTGCCAGGGCTTGCCAGAAAGCCGCTGAGAGGTTTCCCCTCAGTTCTTTTACCAGTTCATATGAAGTATCTCCGGTTTCCCGGTCCACCAGCTTGATTAGTAACCTGCCCTGTGTAACAGTGAGTTTTTTAAGGTCGTCTTTATAATCCTTCAACATTTCCTTCTCCACCACCTTTATGTAAGCCTTTTGCTCGCGTTCCGTTTCAATACTGTCCATTTGAATTTCTACTTCAGCCAGCCTTTCCCCTGCCATTTTAGCCCAGGGATAGGCTTTCTTGATATTGTAAATCAGTCTTGTGTAGCGCCTTCTTTCCCTACGGGATGAAAACCTCTTTGTCGGAAATATATATACCTCATCCAGGTCAGCCACCCACATTGTATCCCCATCGATCACAACTGCCCTGGCAACATAAATATCCCCTGTTTGAGGAATGCTGTCCTGTGCTTCCCCCGAAAGGGAAATACAAGAAAACAGTATGATTATCAGTATGTGCTTTACCAGATCCTTCAGATTCATGACACAAATTTAATACAATAGACCTTACCCGAATTCAACGTAAATCCGGGCTCAAAGTTACTCCTTCAATATGAAAACGAAAAAAATAGGGATATATAACTTTTTCGGGTCAATAATGTTATATTCCCGTCTCAGATTGTATTTTTACAGGCTAAGAATTATTGAAGAAATGGATCCCAACGAAAGAACATATACAAACGGAGAAATTTCCGTTCACTGGAAACCCTCTACCTGCATACACGCAACCACCTGTTACCGTGAATTGGGCAGGGTTTTTAATCCCCGGAAACGCCCATGGGTAAACATGCAAGGGTCGACAACTGAGAAGATCATTGAGATCGTTAAGAAATGTCCTACCGATGCCCTCACCTATGACTGGAACGACCCTTCAAAGAAATCAGATAAACCCGGGGCAGATTCCGGTGTAATGCTTGAGGAGAGCAGTAAGCAGAAAATGGAAGGAAAGCCTGTCGAAATCAGGATCATGAAAAACGGTCCTTATGTTGTTGAGGGTGATTTCAGGGTAACTGCTTCCAACGGAGAAGAAGAAAAACCCATGCTGATGACCTCCTTTTGCCGCTGTGGGGTATCGGAGAGCATGCCGTATTGCGATGGCTCCCACAGGATTGATAATTTTACAAGCAGCTGCGATTAGCCATGGACGAGAAGAAAAAGAAAACAGCCGAGTTTAAGGTACTCAAGAACGGTCCCCTGCAGGTGAATGGAGAATTTGTAATTAAAAGCATGGGAGGGAAAGTGATTGAATCCAGGAATCCTGCATTCCTCTGCCGTTGTGGCGGATCAAAGAATAAACCCTTTTGCGACGGATCGCACAGGAAGGTGGGTCTGAGGGACTGATAAATCTTAGCCTATGAAACCAGAAGTACACTCAGAAACAGGAAAACTGGAAGCTGTGATTCTGCACCGGCCCGGTCCGGAAGTTGAAAATATGACTCCTGCCAATGCGGAACGGGCTCTCTACAGCGACATTCTTAATCTTTCCGTTGCCAGCAGGGAATATGAACAATTGGCAGGGATACTGGACAGGTATACCCAGACCTACCAGGTGCTGGACCTTCTCTCTACTATTCTTGAGGAAGATGCCATAAGAAAGGACCTGGTTACCAGGATTTGCAAGAATGAGAAGGTCCCGGAAACCATTCCTGATCTTCTGAAACTTGATGCCGGAGAACTGGCCAAAAGTTTTATTGAGGGAGTGCCTTTGAAAAAGGATACCCTGACACGATTTCTCAGTACCCAGGAATTCGCACTCAGGCCCCTGCATAATTTTTTCTATACCCGGGATGCCAGCATCTGTCTTCATGATCGTATCCTGATCTCCAAAATGGCCAGCAAGGTAAGAGAGAGGGAGGCGATAATTATGGAAGCCATTTTTAAACACCACCCCGAACTCCGGGCTGAAACCGTGAATCCCCTTGATTGCAACTATTGTGATCCCGGGATATCCATAGAGGGTGGAGATGTTCTGGTGGTACGAAAAGATATTACCCTTATGGGAACAGGACCCAGGACCTCTTCCCAGGGAATTGATTTTATTCTGGACAGGCTCAGGGAGTCAAAGGAGACTCATCATGTGATCGTCCAGGAACTCCCGGATTCTCCCGAATCATTTATCCACCTGGATATGGCCTTTACCATTCTCAGTGATGAGCATTGTATGGTATACGAGCCCCTCATCATGAAACCGAATCGGTACAGGACAGTCTATATTCATATTGAAGATGGAAACGTGGTGGAGATCCGGAATGAAAAGAATATCCCTGAAGTACTGACTGAACTTGGGATGGAACTGGAACCTGTTTATTGTGGAGGCTCAGTTGACAGCAGGCTCCAGGAGAGGGAACAATGGCATAGCGGAACGAACTTTTTAGCCCTTGCTCCAGGACAACTGATAGCTTATGAACGTAATGTAAATACTCTTGAGGCAATGAGCCAGAAGGGATATGATATTTTCAGGGCCAAAGATGTAATATCCGGCAAAGCTAATCCTCCCGAAGAGGGTAAATGGGTAATTACTATAGAAGGTTCAGAGCTTGCACGCGGTGGTGGCGGCCCCAGGTGCATGACTATGCCGGTCCGCCGCTCATAGTTCGCGTACTTGAATATTTCTCCATTCTACCTTGATTCCTCCACCGGAGTGAATTTGAAGGGCGATGATCCCTTTTGCCTGGCCGATCTTATCATCCTCAAGGCTGATCATCTCATGTGCATTTAACCAGGTTTCCACCCGCGCGCCTTCCACTCGTATCTTCATGGTATTCCACTGACCGAATTTCAGGTACTTGTCTTTCTCGGGTTCCGGTTTAATTAACCAGCCCCTTCCGTAAGATTCGTAGATCCCCCCGGTGTTATTGCCCGGAGGGGCTACTTCAGCCTGCCAGCCGGTGATCTTTGTCCCTTCAATGGATGATCGGAAGAATACCCCGCTGTTTCCATCGGCAGATTGCCTGAATTCCAGAATCAGTTCAAAGTCCTTGTACACCTTTTCTGTTCCCAGGTAGCCGTATTCCCGGTCCGGACCGCTTTCACATACCAGTACTCCGTCCTCAACATACCATTTCTCTGTCCCGTAAATCTCCCATCCCGAAAGGTCCTTTCCGTTAAACAGTGATTCCGCTTGAGCAAAAACACTTGCCTGGATAGCAATAAGAAAAAGGATGAAAAGGCTGGCGTATTTTTTCATGGCGTATGTTTGATCCGGGTACCCTAAACAGCCGTTTTTACAAGGTCAGCTGCTTCCTGAAGTGTAATGGCAGAATACACTTTCAATCCGGATTTATCAATCAGGTCCTTGGCTTCCACGGCATTTGTGCCCTGGAGGCGAACGATTACCGGAATCCTTACATCGCCGATGCTTTTATAGGCATCTACAACCCCCTGGGCAACCCGGTCACAGCGGACGATTCCCCCAAATATATTAATCAGGATGGCTTTAACGTTCTCATCTTTAAGAATGATCCTGAAGCCTGCCTCAACCGTTTCAGCATTGGCGTTACCTCCAACATCAAGGAAATTAGCCGGATCTCCTCCGGACAGCTTAATTATATCCATTGTCGCCATGGCCAGTCCGGCTCCATTTACCATACATCCCACGTTCCCGTCCAGCTTGACAAAATTAAGATTGAACTTACCTGCTTCCACTTCCGAAGGATCCTCCTCGGTAATATCTCTCAGCTCCTGGCAACCAGGATGCCTGTAAAGCGCATTATCGTCCAGGTTGATCTTGGCATCAGCAGCAAAAATCCTGTTGTCTGAAGTTTTCATCACCGGGTTGATCTCGATCATGGATGCATCATAACCCAGGTATGCATTATATAAGGACACAACAAACTTTGTCATCTCCTTGAAAGCATTTCCTGAAAGTCCAAGATTAAAAGCCACCTTCCGTGCCTGAAATGCCTGCACTCCAACCCTGGGATCAATCTCCTCAGTGAAAATCAATTCCGGGGTATTCTCAGCCACCCCTTCAATGTCCATTCCTCCCTGGGGGGAATACATAATAATATTTTTGCCCGTGGCCCTGTTTAAGAGAACTGAAACATAAAACTCCTGAATCTCACTCTCCCCGGGATAATAGATCCCCTGCTCAACCAAAACTTTATGGACTTCCTTACCGGCCGGACCGGTCTGGTGGGTGACCAGGTTCATGCCAATGATGGCTTTTGCATACTCTTTTACCTCTTCGAGGGACTTAGCGATCTTTACGCCACCACCCTTACCCCTGCCCCCGGCATGGATCTGGGCCTTAACCGCCCAGGTATTTGCACCTGTATTTGTTTCTATCATTTTCGCTGCATCAACAGCAGCATCAGGGGAATCAACGACTGCCCCTTCGGGTATGGCTACATTGTATTTCTTGAGAATAGATTTAGCCTGATATTCATGTATGTTCATACCCACGAATTTATTGTTTTTTTTCTTTTCTTTGGAATAAATCATGCGGAAATTAAAGAACTCTGAACTGGTACGGCTAAGCATCCCTGAATTCAAGGACGCAGACAAGTTGCCGGTAGTCATTGTACTTGACAATGTGAGGAGTCTGAACAACATCGGATCGGTCTTCCGTACCTCCGATGCTTTTCTCATTGAACGAATCATGTTATGCGGCATAACCGCCTGTCCGCCTCATAAAGACATTCATAAAACTGCATTGGGTGCGACTGATTCGGTGGACTGGCAATACTTTTGTGAAACCTTTGAAGCAGTTCAGGCATTACAAAATGAAGGATATACCATCGTAGCTGTTGAACAAACAGAGGATAGCATCGGACTGGATAAGTTTCCCTTTTCAGGGGATAAAAAATATGCTTTTGTATTCGGACATGAGATTCGTGGCGTCCAGCAGGAAATCGT
>JAUUZM010000198.1 GCA_030589965.1 Bacteroides sp. | reverse complement strand
GATGAAGCATTTTTGGATATTTACGGGAGTTGGGAATTAAAGTCTGTATCAGGAGGTATTCATGGCGGGGGACATGAGTTGAACTTTGATATCCTGGAAATTTCTAAGTTCGGGCAGTATAGCTTCATTAAAGGCGGTCAAACCATTGAAAGAGGAAAAATCATCATAGAGGAGCAAACCGGAGAATCATTGCTTATTTCCATGGAAGCTGATCCAGGTTACGAGGTATTCATGTTTGATTCAGAAAAGTATGTTTCCCTTTCAGGTTCAGATAATATGGATATGAATTCGCCCTGTTGCGACAGGTTCAATTACCATTATGTGAGGAAACAACAATAAACGGTTGATAAACTACCTTCTCAATCCCTTCCTTAAACATCGCATTATCAATCCTATTTAGTACTTTAGTCCGGTCATCCCAGACTTAGTATTTCATGAAACCAAAAGTAAAGGTCTGTTGTATAGGAAGCCTGGAAGAAGCCAATCTGGCAATTGAGCACGGTGCTTCAGCAATTGGATTGGTAGGTGCAATGCCCGGCGGACCCGGGGTGATACCTGATAAATTGATATTGGAAATTGCCAGCGAGATCTCCCCTTCCATTGCTACTTTCTTATTGACCAGCGAAACCTCGGTTGAAGGAATAATCAGGCATCATGAAAAAACCCGGTGTAATACTATTCAGATCGTTGACAAACTTGAAAAGGGCACATATACTAAACTGCACCATGCCTTACCTGCAGTCAGACTGGTACAGGTAATTCATGTTATTGACGAAACATCTGTTAAGGAAGCCATTATAGTTTCAGAGCAAGTTGATGCCTTGCTTCTTGACAGTGGAAATCCTGATATACACGTTAAAGAACTGGGAGGAACAGGCAGGACCCATGACTGGTCCCTTAGTAAGAAGATAGTGGATGAGGCTTCTGTTCCTGTTTTCCTGGCCGGGGGATTGAACGTCGATAACGTAGGTGAATCCATTGAAGTAGTTCAGCCCTGGGGAATTGACCTTTGCAGTGGAGTGAGAACCAATGGAGCACTGGACAAGAATAAGCTTGAAGATTTCTTTAAGGCAATTGGCTGAGATTCTATCAAAAACCTTAACTTTTCAGTTATGAAAACGACAACATCTTCCGGGGCAAGGGAAAGGCCGGAGGTTATTTCCTACCTGAATCTGAGAAAAACAGTTGGGATCCTCGGAATCCTATTGCCTTTGACTATGATTGTGGGATCTATCATCTTCGGAGATTGCGAGGAGGTACAGAATTCCATCAGCGCCTACTACCATACGAATATGAGGAATGTTTTTGTAGGAGTCATCTGTGCAATTGCACTATTCCTATTTGCATACAAGGGTTACAACAAGAGGGATGCAATCGCTGGTACACTGGGAGGTATCTTCGCCCTTTGCGTCGCATTTTTTCCAACATCAGTTTCCGAACCCTACACAAATTGTATCTCAGGGCCAATTAATAATGGCATTATACATATCGTCCATATTGTTTCTGCTGGACTATTTTTCCTGGTGTTGGCGTGTTTTTCCCTGTTTCTGTTTACCAAAAAGCAGGTTCCCGTAACAAAAAGAAAACTATTACGAAACAAATTTTACTATGGATTCGGGACAGGTATACTGGTATGCCTTGGATTGATTATACTCTATTTTTTATTCCTTGAGGACAGGTATACAAGCCTTCAGAGATACAATCCGATTTTCTGGCTTGAAACCCTGGCCATGTGGTTCTTCGGAGCATCCTGGTTGATCAAGGGTGAGACAATCCTCACCGACCCTGGATCTAAATCAATTACAAATTCATAAATAATTTCTTTGTGAAAAACACTTTTATTATGAAAATCTATCTCATGCCAATATTTATTATCGTTTTAACGTTTGTTTCTTATATATCCAGCCACGGGCATCATGATTCCATGCTCTGTCAGTATGATATCCATAAGGCCATTAATGCCATAGAGAAATTTCAACTATTCAAATTCCCGGGCTTAAAAAGCACCTCTCCTGAGTCGCTTGCGGGTACTGAGTGACGAATTGCATTCGTCACTGCCGTATCCCATTTACCACAAACCATTGTGATAAGTCCCAATTGAACCGGGATTCGCCACTAAAGTTTTTTTGTAAGAATTAGCTGAGATATTTTCGGGACAAATATTTCAATTATGAATATCCTACTTATCAGTCCCTTGTACCCCGACACATACTGGAGCTTCAAGCATGCTCTGAAGTTTGTCTCTAAAAAAGCTTCTAACCCTCCCCTTGGATTGCTGACAGTTGCAGCCCTATTGCCGAGGGACTGGAATAAAAAACTGCTTGACCTGAATGTGGATACCCTCAGGGATGAGGATATCACCTGTTCAGATCTGGTTTTCATAGGTGCTATGTCAGTCCAGTCAGAATCCACCCTTCAGGTTATTGAAAGGTGCAGGGGTCTGAAAGCTATTACCATTGGAGGAGGTCCTCTTTTCACAAGTGATCCGGACAGCTATAAAGATTTGATGGAATATTTGGTTCTTGATGAAGCTGAAATAACTCTTCCCAGGTTCCTGAAAGATTTCAGAAATGGATTCCCAGACAGGATTTACCGTACCAGGGAACATCCGGATATGAGCCTGTCCCCCATCCCGGATTATTCCCTGATTGATGTATCCGATTATGCATCCCCCAGTCTACAGTTTTCAAGGGGATGTCCGTACGATTGCGAATTCTGTGAGATCACTGCCATGCTGGGTCATCGTTTCCGGATGAAGTCAAGCGGACAGATCATCCAGGAGCTGACAAATCTTTATGATTGGGGACACAGGGGCAATATCTTCTTCGTTGATGATAATTTCATCGGAAACCGAAAGAGGCTTAAGAATGATCTTCTTCCTGCCATGATAACATGGGCCGAGGAACGTGGAAACCCATTTATCTATACCACGGAAGCTTCAATTAATCTTGCTGATGATCCGGAGCTGATGCAATTGATGGTAAGAGCTGGATTCATCAAAGTTTTTGTCGGGATCGAAACTCCCGACTATGCCTCCCTGAATGAATGCAACAAAAAGCAAAACCTTGAGAGGGACCTGGCAGATAGTGTAAACAAGATCCAAACCAATGGTATGGAAGTTTCAGCCGGTTTTATAGTCGGGTTTGATAATGATTCTCCAGGTACTTTTCAACGACAGATTGATTTTATTCAAAAGAGCGGGATCATCACTGCCATGGTGGGTCTTTTAAATGCTCCCAATAATACTCGCCTGCATAAGAGGCTTTCAGAGGAAGGAAGACTGATTGAGGGATATTCTGGTAATAATTGCGATTATTCCATGAATTTTGTTCCCAAAATGAACAGGGAAATTCTTATGAGGGGATACCGGAATATAGTTGATACCATTTATTCAGGAAAGACCTATTCGGACAGGGTAATTCATTTTCTGAAAATGTACGAGCCAAAAGTTAAGCTGCAAACAAAACTCACATTTCAAAAGATCATGGCCCTGCTCAAATCAATATTCTACCTGGGAATCATTAACAGGAGCAGGATCTGGTACTGGAAATTATTTTTCTGGAGTTTGATTAACAAGCCTGAAACCTTCTCCCTGGCTATTACTTACAGCATCTATGGTTACCACTTCCGGAAAGTCTTCCGGGAAGACATCTGATATACCGCACCTGCCCTATTTCAGAATTGAAGAGCAAGTCCTACTCTTAGTCCCCATTTCTGTATTCCGGGATGATCCCTGTACGAGAACCGCCATGTTGCATCTATCCGGATCAACTTCAGGATATTTTCGATCCCTACGCTGCCTTCAAAATAGGGCTTTCCCAGATAGCTTAATTCAGGAGGAAATACCATTACATTTTTATTTTGTTCACTCAGTCTGCCCATAATCATCCTCCCCGTTACCACTTCCCTTAGCTCAAACCATCTCAGTAACGGGATCCTGTTCAGAAAGAAACCCTGAAAATGATGTTCTGCCGTAAGGCTGACCCATTCATCCGACACAAATTCATAATAATTCATCATGTTGAATGCATACACATCGTAAGCGTATGTTTCATTTCCTTCATGAAGTTCCAGCAATGGATAAGGTAAATCCCCAAAGATTTTTCCAGCTGTAACCCAGTATTTCAAATATCCAGCAGGATCCGTTTCAAGCTTATCATATATCCTTGCTTTAATCTTATAATACTCATACTGGCTTCCGAACAAACCCTTTGGTCCCCAACTCAGGTCCACATCCAACATCGGGTAAATGGATCCCAGACTTTGCCGTTCAAACGTTCCCAGGAGGTATTTCTCATTATAGGCAAAGTGAAAATTCAGGGTAAATTCAGATGATACCAGGGCAGCAAGTGAGGAAGTGTCAACTCCATCAGTAATTTCGAATGGCACATATTCGCTCGGGTATACAACCTGATGGGTAAACCGAAGGGTATTTGCAAAACCCTGAAACCATTCCCGCTCATAGTAGAGGTTGTACTGGTTTACCATGGTAAGTTTATAGTTGGGCCTTCGGCGGAGGAGGGTGGACAGGATATTGTCGTCCAGAAAAGCATTTGCACTTTTGCCAAGCTGTCTCATGTCATGGTAATAAGAGAATCCTCCCCTAACCCTTGGATTCCTGTCAAACATATATTCACCCAGTAGGCCGTATTTCCATTTATTATCCTTTGTACCATAAGCTACGTGTCCGCCCAGCCTCAACTTCTTACTGAAATTCTGACTGGTTTGTCCCCCAAGCCGGAAACGGTGACCTTCAATGGGGTTGTAGCTGTAGAAAGTATAATATGGACCTAATTCAATGGGACCGATCACATAGTAATAATCAAGAAGTAATTCTCCAATCCCGTAGATCGTATTAAAAATTGGCACCTTTTTAACGGAATCCGCCATCTGGTAGATCCTCTCTTCTTCCAGGGTCAGAATCCCGGAGCGGTTCTGTTTCCAGTATAAATCATCCCTTTCAAGGCTGTCTTCCAGTACAATGGTATTGCTGAGTTCTTTCTGGATGTGGATGGGAACTGGTTCGTTCAGTTTTACTTCATCATAACTTGAAAACTTCCTTCCAAAAAAACCATAAGATTTATCCGTAAGGTTGAAATCAACCAGGATTTCTTCGCTTTTCAGAAACCAGATTGAATCGTTGATCTTCTGGTATTCATTGATCGCTACCAGGTCGTTCATATAATTAATATTCACATCGGAGGATACCCTTAACTGCACCTTTTTAATAGCCCATGAAGTATCTGCGACCCAGAAGTAGCCATAAAAAGTTCTTTCCATTTTCCTTTTTGGCTGAAAGGCTACCTGGTAACACCATGATCCGTCCAGATCGGCACTATCCTCCAGGTGATAATTATAATAGAACTTACCAAAATCGGCGATGGGACTTACAAATCCCGGTTCAAAAAGTTCCATAAAATTATCGTATACATTCAGACGCTGGTACATTTTTCCTGAGAACTGTGAAATGGTGGTATTCATATCCCCTGATATCTGGAAGGCTTCAATAACCTCCTTGTTTACAGGCGGCGATTTCTGAGAGTAATACTTTGTGACTGATTCAACCATAAGAATGGGTAAATAGTTCTTCCCGAACATTTCGGATGAATCCATATGCTCGAATACAAAATCGAACTGCCGGATTAGCATACGATTCTTGAAATCTTCTTCAATATTGTTCAGGTCAAGACGAAGTTTATTATAAGATCTGCACTGGTATGAATCAAAATGATCCGGATTATTCAGCTTTTTATGATCCCAGATATTTAGCAGGATAGCAAAGGCAGGGTTCTCACCAGGCCTGACTGTAACCTCCCCGATAGCAAGGGATATTTGCTCCAGTCTGAAATCAATCTGTTGTTCAACTGATTTCTTTACCGCTTTTGAAACTCTCCTGTAACCCAGACTTGAGGCGATCAGGGAATCTGTCGGGTTAAGAGTCTCAATAAAGAAACTACCGTCAATATCGGTGATGGTCCCAACCGTACTGTGTTTATACGCAACATTGACAAAAGCCATGGGCTCATCATTCTCATCGATCACTGTGCCCTGAACCACAGTTTTCTGAGCAAGCAGGCTGGAGAATGAACTGGAAACGCCCAGGAATAATGATAGTATGAGAATATTGCAATGGCTCATAAAGCCTTATAACAGGGTCTGATTATAAGGACATAATTTATGCTAAAAAGTTGCTAATTTCAAGGGGCAATGATATATTGTTCAGCGACTTCAGAATATTCTTTTAATTGTTGAGCTATCCATTTTTCATCCCTGCCGAGCTCAGCAGCCATTATGCGGGCTGTGATGGGAGCCATT
>JAUUZM010000155.1 GCA_030589965.1 Bacteroides sp. | reverse complement strand
TGTTTTGTATATTTCAACCTATGCACTTTCCCATAATGCTTTGCCTGTCATTCAGAATACCCGGGTTCCCATACTCGTCCTGAACCTGCAGCCGGCAGCAGCCATTGATTACGAAAAATTTAATGCCATGGGCGACCGGGGGGAAATGACCGGAGAATGGCTGGCTTACTGCCAGGCCTGTACAGCCCCCGAGCTTGCCAGTGTTTTCAATCGGGCAGGAATAGAATACCATCTCATCACGGGATATATGGAAGAACCCCTTGTCTGGGAAGAGATCGATGAATGGATCCGGGCAATGGATGTGGTTAAGTCCATGCACAACAACCGCACCGGCGTGATGGGTCATTATTACAACGGGATGTTAGATGTTTACAGTGATCTTACCCAGCAGGCTGTCACCTTCGGCAACCATTTTGAACTGTTGGAGTTCGGAACCTTAAAAGCAATTCGTGAGAAGGTAACTGAGGATGAAACCGCAGAGAAAATTAAGCAATTCAATAAGGAATTTGAGGTATCCTCAGAGTGTTCAGTGAAAGAACTTCTGCGGGCAGCCCGCACATCCGTTGCCCTTGACAAATTGGTGGAAGAATACAAACTTGGCTCCCTTGCATACTATTATGAGGGAGACGGAGACCCTGACTATGAAAACATAGTTACATCACTCATCCCCGGATTAACTCTGCTCACCGGACATAATGTCCCAACCGCCGGCGAATGCGAGGTTAAAAACGCTCAGGCAATGAAAATCATGGACATTCTTGGCATCGGAGGATCTTTCTCCGAATTCTATGCGATGGATTTTAATGATGATATTGTCATGCTGGGTCATGACGGACCTGCTCACTTTAAAATTTCGGATGGTAAGGTGGGACTGGTACCGGTGCCGGTGTACCACGGGAAACCGGGACAGGGACTCTCCATTCAAATGAAGGTGATAAACGGTCCGGTTACTCTGCTTTCAGTTTGCCAGTCGGCAGACGGCAAAGTGAAACTTCTTTGTGCGGAGGCTGAGTCAGTGGAAGGTCCTACCCTGCAAATCGGTAACACAAATTCAAGGTACCGCTTCTCCTTATCCGCCCGTGAATTTATTAACCAGTGGTCCATGGCAGGTCCCTCCCATCATTGTGCCATCGGGACTGGACATGTGGCCTCGATTCTGAATAAAATTGCCAGTATCTATGGCATTGAGTATCAAAAAATCTGTTAAGTACTTAAGAATCTTAAATATCTATCTGAATATTAAACCCGCCCAAATCATGATCTTCCATGCAAAAAATAAAAAATCAGTGGTTCTAATTAATGCTCTGATGGTGGCCGTTCTTATCCCCATCTTTTTTATGGGATCTTCATGTTGCAACAACCCCACAGAGCCCGGAACCAGGTTTGACTTTGGAGACGGCAAACCGCTTAAGAATTTCGTTAAAGTTACACCCGGCATGTTGTATTCTGAAGCAGATTCTTTTGGATTCCTTAGAGGTGCAGACCTTCAGGTTGGAAAATTATCCGGGAATAAGGACAGGGATTACATAAGCTCCAGGGATCCATTCATTTTCCTTGCAGATGTCCCGGAGGGAAATTACAATATTTCTCTCACTGCCGTGGGAATGGAAGGAAACAGCCTGCTTACCATTAAGACCGAATCCCGTCGTCTGATAGTACAAAATCTTGAAATACCCGAGGGAGAGACCAAAACCATTCAATTCACTACTAATGTCAGGAGGCCTGAAATTGGAAACGGGAAGGAAGTAAGGCGTAAACCAAGGGAATATGGCCATTTTAACTGGGACAGGAGTTTATCCATTGAAATTAACGGGGTGAATCCAGCGGTATCTTCTCTTGAGATCACCAGGAATGAGACAGCTATTACAGTATTCCTTGCGGGAAATTCTACTGTAACCGACCAAAAACATGAGCCTTATTCTGCATGGGGACAAATGCTTCCCGGATTTTTCAAGTCCGGCCGGGTTGCAGTAGCCAATCATGCTGAATCAGGGGAAGCGCTTAAAAGCTTCATCGGGGAAAAACGGCTTGAGAAGTTGCTCAGCCAGATTCGTTCAGGAGACTACCTGTTTATCCAATTTGCCCATAATGACCAGAAAACAAAAAGTTCGGCATATGCAGCACCCTTCGGAGATTACCAGGATCTCCTGAAAAGGTATATCTCTGAAGCAAGAAGTAGGGGCGCAACACCCGTTTTGGTTACCCCCATGCTCAGAAGGAGTTTTGATGAGGAGGGCCTTGTGATTAACACACATGGTGATTACCCTGAAGCCATGAGGCAGGTGGCAAAAGAAGTGGAGGTTACATTGATTGACTTATTCGCAATGAGCAAGGTCCTCTATGAAACTCTTGGACCCGAAGATTCAAAAAAACTGTTTTTGCATTACCCGATGGGGTCTTTTCCCGGACAGGAAAAAGAAATTCAGGACAATTCTCACCACAGTACCTATGGAGCCTACGAACTGGCAAAATGTGTGGTAAAAGGCCTTCGTGAAAGTCAGCTTGAACTAGCCGATTACCTGCTGGAGGATCTTCCAGATTTTGATCCCTCACATCCTGACCCATTTTCCAGCTGGGATCTACCTCTCAGTCCCTCTATAGACATTACCAAACCAGACGGAAATTAAAGAATCTCTGACATTGCCCCTGACATAAACTCCTGCTCCCTGCGAGACAACCCAAATTCTGAAGCAACAGATTGCCATTTACTTACAGCTGTTTTTACGTTTTGGATAATTCGGCCTGCCATTGTTTTATCAACCCGGAAATAATCAGCCACGTCTAAAGCAAGTCCTAAATCAAGCGAATTATCTTCATCAGAAATGTTTAAGGTCAGTCCAGTCCCGCTTGGAACCGGGTTAATGTCATAAGCGGGAGATAATCTCCAACCTTGAGCGCCAAAAATAAAACCATGGTTTCTTAAATGGTCGTCTGTGTTTTTCACACAGATGCTAAAAACTATGCGCCGCCATAATTCCTGCAAATCGGCGTTAACAAAATCTTTATCTCCGTTTTGAAGAATAAATCCAACAATATCGAGGTAACTTATACCGCTATGAAAATTGTCACCATCGATGCGTCCTAACAAAGTCATGGCTGAGGCAAAATGAATTCGATTGTTTCCATTTGTTCGGTCAAACCTTTTTGTTAAAAAAGTGTACTGATTGCTCGAAAACTTTTGAATTGCCGACTCTGACATATTTATTCCTGAATTTATCGCGAGTTCATGTACAACCTTCTCCCAACCTCCAACGTCAATATCATCTTTTATACTTGGAAACTTAGCTATCCAGAGATGATTGTTCTTATCATGAATACTTGCTTTTGGTCTTGCTCCTCCCAAGGATGAGCCGGGTGCAATTAACAGGTTCAACCATTTTAAATATTCTTGGTCATCAACCGAATTGTCAGTTTCTAAATTCAGACTTGCGTGTTCTAATTCGCTTATTGAAGTCCATGGTGGGACTGCCATTTCTTTGTTGTCGTTTAAAAATTCTCCATCTGCTGAATCCTTAAATCGTAAGGCGCCCATCCGGTGTTCATCATAAACACCCATTAAATAATCTGAGGGCATCAGGTTCTTTCGCTGTCTGTCTTCTAACCTGGCCATCACTGCTTCTCGTCTGCGCATTAAAACCTGTCCCCACCTGTCAGGAGAGGAATCGAGGAAAATTCCAAAATTGGTTTTTTCATCAGGTAAATATTGTGGACCGGAATACCAATTTAAATCGGGGTCAAGAATTAATGATTCATTTGATTTTAGCCATACCTTATCATATTCAAAAGAAAAGATTTCTTTGCCGTGAACTTGTTCAGCCCTTAGAATGCCCATTAGAGTTGGTTCGCCTAATCCATTCCAGTCAGCATAAACATATATAATTTTTGAAGCCATTATTTCAACTATTTTTTACCCTTTTTCTCGTAGAGACTAAGTTTGCATCCTGCAATTTTCGTCCGAATTTGTCGTCCCTGGCAATATCTAAAATATCATCCGACAAGCCGAGAACAAAAAGGACCTGCATATATATTCCCATGGCTACACTGGGCAGACCTTTTTCAACTGAAACCAAAGTACGCCTACTTATCCCGGCACGTTCTGCAACCAGTTCAGCGCTAAGTTTCCTTCTCAACCTGGCCAACTTTATATTTTCTCCCAAAGTTGCCATAGTTTGTGCTTGTTTGGGTAGAAGAAGTGTTTTTCTTGAATTCATAACATGCATTATATTACACAAATATAATATAATTGTGCAATATAATACGCATTAGCGTGAATTGTACAGGAATTTGGCGATTTACTCTGGATTTCTTTCCAGCCATTTCTCCGGAACCGGGATGATGCAGATATTCATTGAACGCTTATCTTCTGAAAGCATAGCTGACTGAATCTGGATTCTGGTTCCATCCGGACTAAAGGTTGGGTGCGGATGGTCAGCAGCAGAACGCTTATGGCCGGTTGAAAGCAATATCATCTCGTGAGTATGCCTGTCAATAAGATAAATATCCCTGTTAAAATTATCTCCTGCCACGAATCTTCCGTCTGAAGACCCGCCAACATGCCAGAACCCACTACCGTAGGGAATTTGTCCGGCGATACTCATCTCCCTTGTCCGGATATTCACGATTCCCAGTCCCGTGGGTTTTTCTCTTGTCCCACTCGGACCCCATTCCGCTTCCTTACCCGGATCAGAATCTTTCTCATTTTTATCATCCATCCCTGAATTCTCATCAGTTTCAGGTATTTCTCTGTGTCCCATGATGGCAAATGCTACTTCATCCTCTGAGATTACAACCTCATGGGTAATCCATTCATAGTCAGCTTCAGGGTAGAGGGGCCTTAATCCTGTACCATCGGAATTTACAATCCAGGTACGTTGTGGGGACTTGCCACCGGTCTCCCAGCAAAACACAATTTCCCCGGGCATCCAGGGATTACATTGTATATGTCCCACCTGAAACGGAACCGAAACCACATATTTAGTTTTTCCTGAATTTACATTCATACCGGCCAGTCCGGAGGGACCCGCCCCCATTCCACGCGGACCAAAGTCTTCCTCCATAATGGTACCTTCAGGAAGATGCTTTTCTGCATATGAATCTCCTACCCTGAACCAGGCCCATTCCTCATCTGCATCCAGTGCAAAATCACCAGATGCACTCATTTCGGCGGGAGTTTTACCACAGATCCTCTGATAGGCAGATTCCAGCTTCAATGTGCCTGCTTCACTGTCAGAGAACAAACTTGCCAGATCAACTTCCATAAGCTCCATTGATCTATCATCTGCATCATTTGTATCATCCGCTTCCTCAGCAGCTTTTCGCATATAATAGAGCTTCATTGATTTCCGGGCAATGTTCAGCATACCCCTGTATCCTCCCTCGGTAACCTGAACCATTTCACCCGTTTTCTCGTTCACAGCTATTGCTTCTCTACCTGCTCTCCGGGACCTGAAAATCAACCATTCACCGTCTGATGTCCACTGATTATGGGTCTGATAAATTTTACTGTCCCCTGCCGGGGTACTGGTCAGAAAAGTCAGCTCAGTACCGGTTACAGAATCAATAATCACCTTTTTCTCAGATGGAAATCTTTTACCAATCTGAGAAAAAAGTGGATGGGATAGGGCAATACTTCCCATCAGAATCCCCAGGAAAACCAGAATTTTTACTTTCATAATAATGACTTATTCTACTTTAAGGCCTTATTAACATTAAGACCCTATTTAACTTCAAGTACGATAATTGATTTCGCAGGAATCTTCAAGGATAATATTTGCTTATTTATTTTGGTGCCCTTGAATACTTCCGGCCTCACCAACTCAGGATTTTCAAATGAATTATGAGAACTGAGTTCCCCAGCAGTCAGGATACGGCCGCTAACTGCGGAAACTTTATTTCCACGGATTTCGATGTTCACTTCAGCTGCCTTACCAGGATCAATATTCACCAGGGAAACATGGAGGGTTCCGCTGGCATCCATGGAAGCTGAGGCAGAGATTGCCGGCAGGGTTTTATCACCACGCTTGTATGTAAGATCTGAATCAAGATCAAGGGGAAGCATAATGGCATCCTGATGCACCTTATACATTTCAAAAACATGGTAAGTTGGAGTGAGGAGCATCTTTTCCTCATCTGTCAGGATCATGGCCTGCAATACATTTACTGTCTGTGCAATATTTGCCATTTTAATCCGACTGCATCGATCGTTAAAATGATTCAGGGAGAGGGCGGCAACAAATGCATCCCTCATGGTATTCTGCTGGTATAGGAAGCCGGGATTTGTACCCGGTTCAACATCCCACCAGGTGCCCCATTCGTCCACCACAAGAGCCACCTTTTCCCGTGGATCGTATTTATCCATGACACGGATATGCCCATCCAGGAGATCTCCGAAATTCACCGCCATTCTCATGGTATTGAAATACTCATCTTCAGTGAATTCTGTGGCCGCTCCCTTATTCCTCCAATCCTTCATATAATAATGAAGTGAAAGTCCCCACATCATATTATGGGGCACATCTCTCATCATTACTTCGGTCCAGTTATATTCCCTGTAGCGGGATCCCCCGGCAATTTTCCGCAGGCGGTTATCTCCGTAATTCCTGCAATAGGTAGCAAACCTCCGGTATTGATCGGCATAAAATTCCGGACGCATTCTGCCTCCACAGCCCCAGTTCTCGTTTCCTACACCCCAGTAAGTTAGTCCCCAGCTATTATCTCTTCCATTCCCACGTCGAAGGTCTGCCATGGGACTGACCCCATCAAAGTTGATATACTCCACCCATTTTGACATTTCTTCCACGGTTCCACTCCCAACATTACCACAGATATAAGGTTCCGTATTCAACTGCTCACAAAGATCAAGAAACTCATGCGTACCAAAACTATTATCTTCGGTTACTCCTCCCCAATGGGTATTAACCATTTTTGGTCGCTGATCCCTGGGACCTATGCCATCCATCCAATGGTACTCATCCGCAAAGCAGCCTCCGGGCCAGCGAAGATTTGGAATGGATGAAGCCTTCAGGGCCTCCACAACATCATCCCGGATGCCCCTTGTATTGGGGATGCCGGATTCCTCACCAACCCAGTAGCCCTCATAGATACAATGACCAAGATGTTCGGAGAAATGGCCGTAGATATGCTTATTGATCACTTCCGTACCGAGATCGGCATTAATTACGATCCGGGCATTCGGGTTCTTTGTATCAGATTGCGCCCTGATACCGGGAACTGCTGAAAACAGCAATCCCAAACAAACAAAAATGGAAACTATTCTTTTCATTGATCTAAATTTAGAAATACTATGGGGGTAAAAAAAAACAACCCTGAATAGAATCTATCCAGGGTTGCATGAATCCATTAATTTAAAACTACTATTTAATAACCGGGGTTCTGTCCTAATTTAGGATTAGCATCTTTTGCTGCTTTAGGAATTGGAAAAAGCTTCCTGAAACCATCATTTGGAGCTGCTGGTTTGAATTCCCAGGCATCATTGAACTTATCAAATCTGATCAGGTCATT
>JAUUZM010000193.1 GCA_030589965.1 Bacteroides sp. | reverse complement strand
TGTTCGCATAGGTCGGTGCATAACCCCAGGCTGTCAGGCTGTCAAAAATAAACTGATCGGACAGATAATCCCCCATGTTATCACGGCCAATTAAGAGGATAGGTTTCTGGGCTATGCCATCAGATGCGATTAATAAGAGTGCCATAATGAGCACCAGGAAACGAGAGTACATTTTTTTCATTTTTTTTTTAGTTTTAAGAGTTAAAGAACTTAAACTATATTTTTGAAAAATACGAAAATAAATTCTTGGAACCTTAAAGGGCAGCAATAATTATGAAGAAAAAAGGTCAGAGCCAACGCATCTGATCTCTCGCAGGCTACCATGTTGCGGTTTTGCAGTCTTGAAACGCAATTTTTTGTCCAAGTTGAATCGAGCGTACAGTGGGTGTATTTCGCAAAAGTAGAAGGTCACAGGGTTGTAACTTGCTGAAATCGCAAAAACAGACTAGCCCGTTTTTCTTTGGATAGTTTTCTTCTCCTCCCATTTGCGACATTCTGAGCATGCAATATACCTGACATAATGAACTGATCCACAGAGGCGGGACCAGTTGTTCAAACTTACCCGGTTTGATAAGCGTAAAAACCCGGTTGATCGTATTATGAGATGGAATACTGTTGGGCAGTTTAAAAATCTTTGACAAGATACCTTCTTGGAGTTAGCAAACAATTCGATTGAATTCCATGATTCAGCCCCGCATATGACGGCTATGATACTCAGAACGATAATATCGATTAGAAGGTGTTTCTCGTTTCGGTGACTGCCTTGGCCCTGGTAAAAAGGTCTGTAATTTTTCAGAAAAAGTAAAAGGAATGACCCGGCTGAGGCTCAATCAAACAAATTCTCATCCCTGATGAGCATCAGGATGGCTGCATGCGGGACAATTACATATCGCTCCTTGTTGAATTCAATCTCAAAACCTGAGCTTTGAAGGTAGACTGCCAGATCGCCGTTCTTCGGCTGAAGCGGAACGTACTTGACTTCATCAGACCGGTCTTTCCAGGGTTCATCCGCCTCATTGATCGCGGGGATGGGATAGCCGGGTCCGACTTTTAATACATACCCCTGATGAATCTTTTCCTTCTCCTGGACTCCGGGAGGGAGGTAGAGTCCGGTTTTGGTTTTTTCCTGAGGGGACTTAGGTTTAATCAGAACTCTGTCTCCAACAATAATGAATTTTTCCAGGTTTGATTCTTCAATAACTAATGGGGGCATACCTTCTATTTTCTGCGAATATACAAAAGTTTTACATGCCTGGTTTTTCTGCAATTACCATAATCTCGTATTCATCTGGATCGAGTGATTGTTTATTCCAGCTTCCGGCAGTTCCTCCCCATGCATTCAGAATATCCATTCCGGCCCGCTTAAGCAGGTGCTTCAGTTCTCCAACTGTGAATCCTTTTTCACGAAACTGCATTTCCTCGGTTTTTCCATCCACTTCAACCGGCATGGTTTCAAGTGTCACCAGGTGAACCGGGTCAAAGACACCGGATTTAATATCCTCCTTGCTGTGTTCACGTATCTTCTTCAGACCACTTAATACGGTCATGAGCAGTTTTCCTCCAGGTTTCAGGGAATCACTAATATTCCTGAGCACAGAAAGGTCTCTTTCTCCTGCATCGTCATCGTAACCCAACAAACCAATGGATCCTTCGCATATGCAAAGGACATTATCAAAAGATTCGGGGAATGAAAAGTTGGTAGCATTCGCCTGTACCAGATCAACTTTAGTGTTTTGGTTTTCAGCATATTTCCGGGCCTGTTCAAGCATGCCTTTAGAAAGGTCAAGTCCGGTTACACTCATGCCAGCCATAGAAAGTGGGATACAATGCCTCCCTGTACCGCAGCCCACATCAAGGATTCGATCACCCGGTTTGAGTCCCAATTCAGAGATGATAAACTCCACTTCGAACTCAGTGTTTTTCGTAAATATATTCTCCAGGTATTCCGGGGCATGCCCGTCAAAAAATTCTTCCCAATTTGATTTTGTCATGATTGAGGGGATATGTTTGGGTAAGGGATATATAGTGTTAAAAGGCCTGTTCAAGGTCTTCCAGGAGATCCTCTGCATCTTCCACTCCAACAGACAGCCTGAGCAGAGGATCAGTGATTCCTTCCCTTACTTTTTCCTCAGCTGTAAGGTGCCTGTGGGAGGTAAGGGCAGGAGAGCAAATGGTAGAATCAAGTCCACCCAGACTAACAGCCGAACTGATCAGTTTCAGCTTCCTCTGAAATTCAACCGGATCCACATCTTTAAGTTCAAACGAAAGCATCCCGCCGAATCCTGTCATCTGTGACTTTGCCAGTTCATGATCCGGATGGGAGGGGAGTCCGGGATAATGCACCCGGCCAACAGCCTTATGTTCAGACAGTTTTTCTGCCAGGATACCGGCATTTAAATTCTGCTGCTCCACCCGAAGAGCCAGGGTTTTTATACTTCTTTCAAGCAAGTAAACATCCTGGGCGTTCAGGCTGCCTCCCAGGCTTCTGGCCATGGAACGGATTTTCAAAAAGTTTTCCTCATTGCATGCAATTGCCCCGGCGCATATATCACTATGTCCCCCGAGATACTTAGTTGCGCTGTGCAGGGAAATATCTATGTCCATAGTTAAAGGCACCTGGTTAATCGGACTTGCAAAAGTATTATCAATTACACTTATCAATCCGGCTTCTCTGGCAAGTTCTGCTGTGGCCCGGATGTCAGTTATCTTCAGCAGGGGATTTGAAGGGGTTTCAATATAGATTACCCTGGTATTATCCCGTACAAGGTTTTTAAAACTGCTGATATCATTGTCAGCGGCAATATCGTATTCTATTCCAAAACGTTCAAGTTCGGCTGTTACAAAATGGAAGGTGCCTCCATACAATCCGGTCTGGAATATGGCATGATCCCCTTTCTGCAGGAAAGCAAGCAGGATAGATGATATGGCTGCCATTCCCGAGCTGAACACCATACCCCTTTCGGCCTGCTCCAGGGCGGCAATCTTTTCCCCGAGAGCCACTGTGTTGGGGATATTATAATACCTGGGATAAACGGCTTCATCAAAATCCAGGTAGCCATAAGCAGTGGATGTATAAATGGGAGAGTTCACTCCCATTGTTTTATCATCCCTGATAGTACCTGCATGAACGCAGGTGGTTTTCAATGATTTCATTCGGATTGTTTTATAGCTTTCAGCCGGATAATACTTGATTTTCCAGCATGGAATCTGCCTTGCTGGATTTCCCTGATCTGTTTCTCGCACTGCTGAACATCCAGGGCGAAAAAATCCTCCTGTATATCATCCTCCAGGTATAGAAGGTCCTCCACGGGTGGTCCACCAGTACCATATAAGAGTTGTTCCTTATGAAAGCATTCCAGTATCATCATGCCTCCGGACTTCAGGCAGGAGGCCAGTTGCCTGTGAATTGACTGACGCAGCACCCAGGGCAAATGGATATATAAAATGGCAAGCAGGTCAAATTTCGGTTCGGAACAGGAAAAAGTTGTCAGATCTTCCACCTGGTAGTCGATGCTTAATCCTTCATTCTCAGCCCAGGCGAGCGCCTTTTTCCTGGCTACTCCACTCTGGTCAAACGCGAATACATCCCATCCCTTACGGGCAGCGTAAATGGCATTTCTGCCTTCACCTTCTCCCGGCAGAAGAAGACTCCCGGGTTCAAGATCATCAATAATTTCCTTGAAGAAGGCATTAGGATCCTGTCCGTAAGCAAATCCTGGCTCACTATAACGTTGGTCCCAAAAATTCTCCATCTATTCAACTATGCTTTCGAGCAGATCCTCGATATCCCCGGGTGAGGACATGATCTTTGTAAATGTTCCCATGGTAAGGTCGGGAAAGGATAGGGCTATCCGGTAACGGCCATGAAGCATATGTACCTCATTTCCCATAACCAGGATTTCATAAGGCAAAAAGGCTGTATGTTTTGGGGATGAGATATCGATGATGGGCAGAAAGTTGGTTTCACCATTTTCTCCACCAAGGCCAAAACCATACAACTTAAGCTCCTTTCCCGGGATTTCCACGGAATAGATTTTTTCAATATTTGGGATTCCTTTGATAATGCCGGACTCGATCTTATCGATGGCTTCCTGGTAGCTGGCAAATTCTCCCAGTTCATTGGTTTTATCAAATTTTGGCATAGCCGCCATGTAATGGTATTTATGGAGATCATCGGCCTCCAATCCCTTTTCAGAACCAAATGGGGTACCCTTATATGTGCCTGATGCCTTCATCACTTTAACCAGTTTTTCGGATACAGGGTCCAGTATTGATTTTACCTTTTCGTAATCCTCCCGGTAATAGGCGTTCAGCCAGTATTCCGGACTGGTATAACTAATATGGACTTTCCCATCCTCAATGGTCAATCCAACCCTTAATGCGGCGGCAAATCCAGTGAGTCCACCTGTTTTTCCAACAGCAGATAATAGTTCTTCGGAGGTAATTGCCATAACATATCGTTCAAAATCCTCAGCAGGAGAATATTCACCTAGGACTTCGAATCCGTTGGCTGCAAGATTATCCCAGACAAGGGAAGCCGTCTGGGGAATGTCTTTATCCGATATAGCTCCAAGAGTGTAGGGATAATACAGCTGTGAAAATGATATTCCTGTTAGGATGGCCAGAAGAAGGAGGCTTGAAATGTACCTTTTCATATTGCAATAATACATATTAATCTGCAAAAAGGAGATTATAACTTTTCGAAAACCGAACGTGGAAGCAGTTTCATCAATACCGCAATAAATCTCCAGCGTTTGGATAAATAGGCTACCCGCTTTTTCTTACGGATGGCCCTGAAAATTACGGAAGCGGCTTTCTCGGGTTGAGCCATCCAGAAAATTTTATCCCCCCTGGCCATATCGGTGTCTACAAATCCCGGACGTATATCGGTGATGCTGATATTATCACCGGATTTCCGGTTCTTGAGCCTCAGACCTTCGAGATAAATAGCCTGGTAAGCCTTGGATGCACTATATGCAGGAGCTGAAGGATTTCCCCTTAATCCCCCTAAAGAAGTTATCCCTACCAGATGTCCCGGTGGATGTTTTTGAAAATAACGGTACCCGTAAGTCATTATATCAGTAAATGCCGTAACATTGGTATAGATCGTCTGGAATTCCGGTTCAGGATCCAGCTCTTCATTAATAAAACCGGTACCGGAACTGAGCACCAGCAGATCCAGTCCCCCGAGCTCTTTGATCAGCTCCCTTAATCCTTTAGCTGTTTTAGACATATCCCGGACATCGAAAGCCCGGTAAAAAATTCTCGCCGGGGATTCGGACTGGAGTTCCTTTAAAAGATTTTCCCGCCTGCCGGTAATACCTACTGTATAATCATCCCTGATCAACAGCCTGCATAATTCTTTACCCATGCCGGATGAGGCCCCGACAATGATCGCTTTTTTATAGTTTTTTGTTTTTTCCTGGTTGAATAGGTCGCTTTCCATAGCTTAAGGTTTTGGGACTAATGGTCTGGAATTATTCCATCCAAAGTTGGTTAAAAAATTACAAAAAAAATCCCATATTGCATCTATGATTACCCCTAAAGGTTTTACTATTCGCCCTGCAAATATAGAAGATGTTTCCCTGATCCTTTGGTTTATCAAGGGATTGGCGGAATACGAGAAGCTTTCACAGGAGGTTATTGCCACGGAGGATGATCTGCGGCAACATCTTTTCGGCCGGAATCCCAAAGCGGAAGTCGTGATAGGAGAGTATAATTCAGAACCGGTCGGCTTCGCCCTTTTCTTTCATAATTTTTCCACTTTCGTGGGAAAACCGGGCATCTACCTGGAAGATCTGTTTGTAATTCCGGAAATGAGAGGACAAGGATTTGGGAAGTCCCTTTTGCAGTATCTTGCCCGGCTATGTGTTGAGCGTGATTGCGGTAGGTTGGAATGGGCTGTGCTGGACTGGAATGAACCTGCCCTCAAATTCTATGAGTCCATTGGTTCCAGAATCATGAAGGAGTGGCTAATTAACCGCCTAACAGGAGAGGAGCTTGAAAGACTGGCCCGAAATTCATAAAGAAACGACCACAGTACGATGATTAAAAATTTTTTACGCATTATTCGTCTGAAACCCTGGCTGAGCATCGTATGTGTTATCTACCTCGCCATGATGATAGCGGTTTCCATTCCAAAATCAATGGAACTGACTGAAGACTCTGACCATGGGAGAATCTGGCAGGCGGGAAAGGATTTTTATCAGGGGACAGACATGTACGAAAGTGAAAAAATGAGGCCTTACTATTATCCCCCCTTCAGTGGTTTCCTCTGGCAGCCGCTAATTACAATGTCTCTTCAGCATTCCGGGATATTTATCTTTCTTTTAAACGCACTTATTCTGCTGCCCCTTTCCATATACCTGATTTACAGGATACTCCTTAATGCTGGAGTTAAACCAAAACATGCCGGGCAGGTCCTG
>JAUUZM010000159.1 GCA_030589965.1 Bacteroides sp. | reverse complement strand
CCTCTTCCATGTCTTTCATTGCCACATAATCTTTCAGTTGTGTATGAAAATCAGGTACACCGTAAAAGGCAATACCCCGGTCCTCATTTGCCGGGATGGGTTCATTTTTATCCTTGTACATCTTTTCAAGCAATGATAGTTGGTACGCTCTGTCATATTCATCAAACCTGCTTGTATCAAAATAGAAAAAATCCAGTTGATAGTTCTGGAAAGAGGGTTGGAAAGGCCAGTTTAAAGATATTTCCATTTTGTCCTCATGTCCGAAGGCTTGTATCACAAATTCTGACATCCCGGTTTTCTTAACAGGATATGCAAAACTGAATCTTCCGTCAATATCTGTCCTTGAATTCAATATAGAAGCTTTCCTACCTACGAAAAAAAGTACCAGATTGTCATCACTGATTCTCATACCGTTTACCGGGTTGAATCCATATCCGGTCACATGCTTGGAATCAACTTCAGGCATGAAATCCAACTTCTCCACCATACTGTGGAAAATATTCTTCCATTTAAACCTGCTGCTAATTCGAGTAATCAGATAAACATCCAGCAGATCAGCCAGGCTATCTTTCGGAATAACCGGGATTAATTGTTCGAATTCATCCCAGTCATTGAGATATGGATGCAGGTCAGTGCAAGATTTAAAATTCTGGTTGAGCGTATTATTAATAAACAAATCTTTTCTGATGGACAGGGAAAGAAGCTCGAATTCCTGTTCTTCCGGTAGCAGGATTTCCATGTCGATTGTCTCCCCCTTTTTAAAGGATGATTTCTTGAGAACAAGATCGGCGGAGGTTGATTCTGTGGTTACGTCATGATAATATAGCCGCTGGCAGTATTCTTCAAAATCACTGTTAAGAATACTGAATTCCAGTAATCCTTCCGGAAGTGAGGAATAGGGGAAATTCACTTCTTTCATGCCCTGCTCAAGAACTTTTTCAAAAAATACCTGTCCCCTGTTTTTCCCAATCAGGTAATACTTCTCTCTTTCAGATATATCCTGACCCAGCACTTTTAGTTTAAGCTGGCTTCCTTCTTCCTGAATATTAAGAGTAAGTCCATTGTCCTGGATCTCAAGCGGGATTCTGTCAATGCCTGGCAGATCCAGAAAATAAGTGGAGGATGTATCAGCATAAAATGAACAGTATCCCATTCCCGGAACTAAAAATTCAAGTTTTGCGATGGTATCATCAGGCTGTCTGACCAGGTATCCCTCCCTGAGCTCTGTATAGAGTCCATTAGGGTAGGTGGCTTTTATAACGAGTTTATTTCTGATTCCTCGTATTAGTCTTTGTCCTTCGGGGAACACAGAAACCACGGATTTACTTTGATTGTCCGTCAAAGTCAATTCAGGTGGCCTGGAGGGATTTATAACTTGAATGATCTTAATTCCAAATAAATGTTCACCATAGTTTCTCTGCAAGTTTGAATATACCCTGAGGTAAAAGGTCCCTGAGCCTATCTTGTCAGGCAGGCTGATCCTGCCGGAGGCCTTGCTGTTAAATAGTTTCAGAGTTTGCTGTTCCATGGATTTCCCCTTATTGTCCATGAGTTCAACATATACAATGCCGCTATAGGAGAATGGGCAAAGAATCTGGTCGTCCAGGCTCCACACAGAAAACAATAGTTCAGTCCCTGAAAAATAGAGGTCCCTGTCCGTTTGAATCACAAAGGTTTCATTCGGATGATTCAACATGTACTGGCGTAACAATTCCGAGGGTTTACCCTGGGGATCACCGAAAGGATTCCCCGTGGCAGTCTGGATGGGGACCAGCCGGATAATCAGCATTAACAGGCAATATCTTAAGATGGTGTTCTTCATTCAAATGGGAGGGGGACATCCCACCAGCTTGGTTTTTCATTGGTTCCTGAACATCTGATACAATGTGCTTTTGTAAGGTCCACCGCCATATCTCCGCCTTCTCCAACCATTACATAATAATCTGCGATTTGAAGTCCTTTGCCCGTTAACAGGGAATCTCTCAGAAACTCCAGAGCCTCGGTGAGATCTGAATCCGGCAATGAGTTTTCGTCAGTAATGTTGGGGTATGTATGCTGAATATACTCGCATTTTGGCCTGTACCTCAGAACTATATACTTTTCTTCCAGGGAGAGGTCTGAATAGTCTTTATATTTCCTGGAGGAACTATGGGTTGCTGCATAGAATGTGCCAATCACAAATTCATCAGGATCACTTTTATTGTGAATATTACCTTCGATGAAGCCCGGTTGGATATCATACAGATATCCGGAGCTTTCAGAAAATTCTTTTAGCATATTGAAAAAATGGTGGACTTCCCGGCTGACAGCGTATTGGTTCACGAGAACACTGTATGTGTGTAGTAATTTTGCAGATTCAAAGCTGAGACTGAATATCGGTAAATTGAGAATTTGGTTACGTGATAATCCTTCCGAAGTTTGCATGTTTATTCCAGATACTTTGTTATTGGGCCAGCAATAGGTGATATTTTCATAGTATGTGGTCTCAAATTCTAAATTTTTGAGTGTTTTACCATCATAAATAAAAATCGGTTTGATGGTCTTATTTTGGGAATAAGGTGCCCAGGCCAGCCAGGTCTCCTCGAAGGTATACATATAATACCGTGAAGCATCCTCATCAATGCTTGTTGTAATGTTCAAAGTCAATCTTAGATTTTCAACCGGATCCACATTCTGGTTGAAATTTACTGATTCAAAAGATAAACTATCAATGTCCAGGGAGTTTGGCATCTGTACCGGTTCGGATTCATATACCTGCCCGGCAAGAATAATCTTCAAATAATAGATACTCTCCTTTATTGCGATAAAATCTTCCAGCTCTGGTTTATACAATCCATCACCATGATATACCCAAGGGTGCTCAATTGTCTCATTTTCAATGACCACAACCTCGGCATTAGCAACCTGATCATAAATATTATTCTGAAAGGTCCCGCTCCGGCTCAGTCTGGTTTCGCTATCCCCGGCCTTATTACTTATATACCCCTCCACCACGAGGTAACCAGGAGAATCGTCCTGTCTGAAATCATATGGATTAACACAAGATGCAAACAGAAGAAAAATGACTATTAACTTACGCATCTTCAAATCTTAAATTTGTATGTCAGGGTGAATATGGGAACCCCATAGATAGACAGTGTGTATGCCTCCAATTGCCCTCTTTCATTATAGTCGAAAAAAATGGAATAAGGATTATCCCTTCCGGTAAGGTTTACCACAGAGAAACTCAGGGAACCATGAATTTTTTTATTCGCCTTGTAATTTCCATCTATTGTTGCTGTCAGGTCTACGCGAAAATAATCAGAGAGCCTGAATTGATTCCTGTCAGAGAACTGAATCCTTTTTGAGCCACGATAGTTAAAAGCAGTCTCGGGCAAAGTAACCGGTCGTCCTGTACTGTAATGTATGTTCGTTGATATCCTCAGGCGACGAAACAGATCATAATTGGCGACCAGGTTCATCTGATGGGGTTTATCATAATTAGCCGGGAAATATGAACCATTGTTAATTAATTCCTCGGGAATGGTACTCCAAAACCGGTTCAGTGACCGGGCATACGCGTAATTCAGCCATCCGGTCAGATCACCTTTGTTCCTGCTTACCTGAAATTCAATTCCATAGGAACGGTTAATCCCCTGAATAATTTCCGTTTCAATATGTTCATTGGCAAATAATTCAGCTCCGGTCTTATAATCCAGTATATTCTGGGTATGTCTGTAATATGCTTCAATGGAGAATAATAGAGAGCTGGAGGGATTCAAAACAATGTTACGAAAGTAACCAAGGCTTACAATATCTCCGATCTTGGGTTGTATATGTGTGTTACTCAGTTTCCAAAAGTCTGTAGGGGCGGGCAGGATTGTATTTGAGATCAGGCCAATGTATTGGCGTGTCCGATTGTAACTAAATTTGAATGAGGATTTTGTATCTAAAGTGATCTTTCCCAGAAACCTGAATTCAGGTCCGGAATAGGAGCTGATCAATTCGCCTTTGGAGTAGATACTGGTATCCTTTAAGGAATTCAGGGACCGGGTTACACCCTCGTTGTAACCGAAAACCACAGCGGGTCCGATGTATGCGTATGCAGAATATCGTAAACCATATGACAATTTAAGCCATCTGGTAACAGTCTGCTCATTTTGGATATACAGGGATCCTTCTACGGCTCTTTCACTATCCAGATCCAGTGGTTCAACCAGAGATTCAGAACCCAGGGGATCTCTGCTTCCGGGCTGAATATCATAGAGTGTACCATTAACACCGAATCTTAAGTCGATCCATCGATCTCTTTTCCAATAAAACCCGCTGTTCAGAGTATACTGGTTTAATCTATATGAGGAAATCATAGATATAGATGGTATAGATTCATCGCTCAGGTTGAAATTGTATGAGCTGAAGCTAAAACCGGCATCATAAGATAATTTCTTTGAAAGCTGTGTACTGTAAACTGAGGATAAAGCAAGGTTGGAATAATCCTGAGTCTGGATCTGATCAAATTTAAAGTAATCCTGACTTTTGTAAAAAGTTAGAGACAGGTTATGGTTCTTTTCCAGCTTTACGCCTATTTTTCCAAAAATATCGTAGAATGATGCGGAGCTGTTTTTTACCCTTTCATCACCCACCCTTCTTAAAATCCAGTCTGAATAAGTACTCCGTCCGGACCCGATAAAAGAAATCCTGTCCTTCAGAATGGGACCATCAAAAGCGATGTTTGCCGAAACAGGACTGATTCCGCCCTGTAAGCTGTACTTTTCATAATCTCCGGTCCTTGATTTAATATCCAAAATAGAAGAGATTCTACCCCCCATGCTTGCGGGTATACCACCCTTAAAAAGTTCTATACCTTGAACCACATCGGCATTGATATTGGAGAATAATCCGAAAAAATGGGATGAATTCATCAGGGGTGCATCATCCAGTAAAACCAGGTTCTGATCCGTACTGCCTCCCCTTACATTGTATCCTGTTGCAGCTTCGGAGGCGGCCTGTACTCCTGGCATGGTCATAAGGCCCTTAAGGATATCTGTTTCTCCAAGAATCATAATGGACTTTTTTAGAACGACAATGTCCATTTGTTCTGCCCCGTCCATCCTGCTTATCTTTTCATTGTACTGTCCGACTACGGTAACCTGATCAATCAATATATTATCGTCCACAAGGCTTATGTCTAAAGTCCCATTTTCATAAGATGTTACCATGCGCCTGGCCGTTTTCTTTCCCACTGCCCGGAATAGAATTTCATTTTGTCCGGATGGGATCACAAGGCTGTAATTCCCATTGATATTCGTCACAGTACCCTCAGAAGTTCCTGCAACCTGTACCGTAGCTCCGATTATACTTTGTCCGGTTTCGGCATCCAAAACAACCCCTCTGATGTAATAATTGTTTCCTGACAGATCGGGGGAAGGATTCCCAAATTGCACCATCTCGAATTCTGATCCGTTCAATTTTTCCATGGTTTTCTCTTCCGGTAATGTATCTATGACCTCCAGCTTTACATAAGAACCTTCGGAAAGCGATTTATAGAATCCACGGGCAAATTCCTTCTTATGGATCTTACCCTTGGTTATGTAGACCTCAGGAAGATCCTCATATATGCTGAATCCAAACTGCTCAACATAATCCTTGATACCGGAAATCAGTTCAACATTGTCATAATTCACATTACTTCTTAAGGAATCCTTTATCCAGGAAGGATTGTAGTAGAACCTGAGTTGATAATCAGCCTCCAATAATTGAATAAAATCTTGTAGTCCCAGACTATCACGTTGTAAACTCAATCTTGGCAAATCCCTTTCCTGGCTATAAGCAGCTGAACACATTGCCAGGATCAGATAAATGTTAATAATTCTTTTCAATTCCCGGCTCTTGTTGATCAAGTAATGATTTACTATACGCACACAGGTCAATTAAGCTTTGCGTTCCTGATTTTTCAAAATTGATATGTGCCCTTCTTATATATTTACGCAAAGGTTTTTTATGTTCCTTAAATGCCTTGAGATAATTTCTTCTGCTGTCAACAACTTTGATCTCTCCATCAAAAATAAGATAGACCTGTTTCTCATATCTGTAGGAAAAAGGATCAGCATCAAAATCATTAAAAAATAATATTGTTTTGTGTTTGACATACATTTTCAATATGTCATTGTAGATTACTTCATAGAAGCCCTCCTTCAATCGATCATGAATGGGCTTTACTTCAGTATGCGTCTGAAAATGATAATAGTTGCCATGAGAAATCAGGGAAAATCTTTCCGTAAAATATTTGTCAAGTACTACTTGTATCGTATTGGTACTGTTACTATTCCTTAAAATCAACTCATCTGTGACAAGGTTGTAAAATAGCAGAAGATCTTCATGCAGTTTCCCATTATAGGTTAAATAACCTGGCAGGGAAGTACTATTCTCGAAATAGGGTGTCCCATTATTGGATCTCCCCTGGAAATCATAGATTCTTCCCTGGTACCACAGGCTGTCTTCAAGAGGATCTTCAAGAGCCTCAATTAAACCAAAAACCTCCTGTCGCTGTTTCAGAATATCCTCAGGGGAGTCAGCAGGCATATATTGGGCTGAAAGCACCCAGGGCAGGATCATAACACCAATTAAACATTTATAACGGTAAAACACTGATTTGTTTTCTCTCAAATTAATCATAAATCATCGAAGATATCTAATACAAAACTGACCTATCATGTGACATCTGGGTGAGTTTGCAATCCTGATATTGTGGCAAAACGGGTGGATAATGAAATGGTGTTACTACAAAAGAACATTACTTTACCCGGTATTCCAATAGTTGCTTTAAAATAGTATCATCAGAAAATCCAGATGAATTGATATAATTCCTGCTGTTTTCTACTTACGGCATTTGTTGGGATTCTCCCAACAAGCCCTCACTGCATTCAGATAATAATTAGAAAAAGTGGGTTCTGACTCAGGATAATCCGGTACAGAACTCTCATCCGGTAAAGAAATCAATTTTTGGATATTACTGCAGGTTACATCCGATATTCAAATTATTGCTCTTCCTTAACCTCTTCCCGTTTCCCATCAATGAAGACAAAATTGTCGCCGTTAACCTCCCATGAATAGCGTTTTACGCCTTCTTTGTCTTCCCAGGAGGAGGACTGGATCTTGCCCTCTACGTATAAGGGTATGCCTTTTCGGACATAGGCTTCGACTATATCAGCGGCCTTGTTCCAGAAAACTACCTGGTGCCATTCGGTTTTCTGGACTTCGTTGCCTTCCTTGTCGAAATAGACTTCGTTTGTGGCCAGTGGAAAGCGGGCCACTTTTGAAGTGTCATTGATCTGGTTCACCTTTGGGTCGTCGCCTACGTTGCCCATGAGGGTGGCTTAGTTACTTGTCACCCTCCTTGAATATTCGGATTGTCGCTTCCACGAAGTCCCATAAATATACTGTGGAGTGTTCATGAACATGATTCCCAGCAATGAGTTGTT
>JAUUZM010000294.1 GCA_030589965.1 Bacteroides sp. | reverse complement strand
CTGTTTTCTGGACCTCATTGCCTTCCTTGTCGAAATAGACTTCGTTGGTGGCCAGTGGAAAGCGGGCCACTTTTGAAGTGTCATTGATCTGGTTCACCTTTGGGTCGTCTCCGACGTTGCCCATGAGTGTGACTTTGTTGATTCCTCTTTTCATAATAATAGAATTTATTTGACATAAGATTTAACAGCCCTTAATGTCAAAAGGAAGAAAATATCAGCTACCTGAGACCTGAAGCTTTAATTTCCCCCGATTATTTAACGAAATTTGTAAATAATGGATCCTACGATTCCCCAAAGTGGTATATTTAATGTGAATAGCTAGCAAATTTTTCCTATGAAAAGAAGAGAATTTATCAGGAGCACAGCCATGGCTTCGCTTGTGCTATCCCATTTCGGTTGCAGCGGTGAAAGTTATATTAGAATTGTCCAAAGTGCCGGGAATACATCCTCGCATACCGACAGGTTTATTTTATTATCCGGACTTCGGGACTCCGGCAAAGTTCCGCAATCTTATCTTAAGGACCTGGAAATTATCCTGCCTCATGCCCGGCAATGGGCTCTCGACAGCCAGTCGGCAAGTAAAATGGAAGATGGGAGTGCCAGAAAGCGATATCTGCACTATTACTTTTCGAACAGGATCAGGGAAAAGCTGCTGATTCCGGATAGAACAGATGAGGTTCAGGAAAGCTCGCCTTTATATCCGCTGTATTGTTTGTATGGGGGATTGGCACTTACCTACCATACCATACAGATATCGGATATCAGGCTGGTGCCTCCTGAGAGGGAGATATGGTACGGTAAGGGCAGGGAACTTATTGGGATCGCGCATAAAGAATATCCGGGGAATGAGACCCTGGGTATTTATTTCAATGAACCGGTAGCATGGCCAGAAATTAATCCTCCCGAACCCACGGCACCTGCCTGGGCAAATGCCCAGCGGGAATCCCTCCTGAAACTGCAGCAGGTAATCCACTGGTGGATTGACAACAGGCAACTTGAGGACGGGACTTATGGCGGGGGACTGAATGATGATTGTGAGATGTGGAGGATGTGGAAGTCCATAATGATTGGATATGAAGATCCAAAAACTATTGAGGCCCAGGAAAAGCTTACACGAGTTACCCTTGACAGGCCGGAAATGGAGCTAGGCTATACATCCCGCTTAACGGATGTGGAACATTCTTCCGAGGAGACAAGCGATGTAATCACCCCAATGATGCACCTTCATCCGGAGAATCCCGAATGGGCAAACTGGGTAAAAAAGATATTTAGATTGGCAAAAGAAAAGTGGTCAGGGTATAATGAGAAGGGATTGCTACAATTCAAATCCTCCTATATTAGCAGTACGGAGATCGACATGGCCCCTCACAGGACTGCAGACACTTTCTACCATTTCCGGCTTATGCAGCCAATTCTTCTTTACTGGCAGAGAACCGGCGATAAGGAGATGGGTGACTGGATACTGGAATGGTTGTATACCTGGACTGAGGCTGCAATGAGCAGTGAACGCGGTAAACCGGGAGGTATAATTCCTACGGCCATTCACTGGCCCGACGGCAGACCGGGTGGTATAAACGATCAATGGTGGAAACCCGGGAATTATTCCTCCCCCATCTATGACTGGCCCAAACGGCTATACACCGTAATGGACAGCCTGGTCCTGGCCTACCATAAAACAGGGGAAAGGAAATACCTTGAGCCCCTTTTTGAATCGACCCGCATTCGACGGGAATACCTCGCCAGGTATGGGACTCCATCCAATCCATCCGGCCCGGGACCAGAGAACTGGGAGCCGGGAAGCCTCGAATGGTGTGCGTCCCAGCTGGGGGAAATGGTCACGGTTGCCCTGATGAAATACAGGAACATTAGCGGGGATACCTCATATGACGATTTCTTAAGCAGTGATGCTAACGGTTTCGGGAATTTTCAGCTTACGGGTAATTCCGAAAGGTTTGAACAGGAACTGGACTATCTGGCAGATGCTTTCCGGTTTAACAAAGAAGTCTACACGGGGGAGGTAAGGCATACCGACCGGGTTTTCGCTTTCCCGGATTATTACCTTAATTACTTTTATGAGGCTGCCTCGGCAAGGATGCTGGCCGGTCTGCTGCATCAATCCGTCACTGGTGATCCGGGCCACTACAGTTACTTTCCACTTGAGGCAATCAGCTGGAAAACGGATGTTGGTGACCTTGCATCCGTAGTATTGATCAACAAGAAGGAGCATCTGAAAATACAGGTTTTCAACTTCACGGATAAATTCACATTCAGGATCAAAACCAAAATGCTCATTCCTGGGAATTATTCCCTCGAGATCCGGGATCTCTCATCCGGGGAGATAAGAAGATCTTCAGTGGAAATTGAAGGCTACGGGACGGTAGTGGACCTCCCACTTTTCCCCGGAAGGGAGCAGTTGATACGCCTGAAAATGTAATGGGTGACGGAACATCAGCCTTATCAAAGAAAAATGTGGTTGAAAGGACTGATTTTATCCTTCCAGAAGAGTGTTGTAGTAAGAGATTAGCTTTTTAAAATCTTTCGGGTTTTTGATTGAGATCTTTTCTGATTTAATAAAAGATTTCACTTCATTTTTATGGTAGGGAATAAGCTCCAGGAAATTTTTTTTATTGGTGACTTTCCTGGCAACACCTTTATTAAATTTAACATAATGGAATTCTGAATCCTTATAATAGAAATCTTTGGTGCCGCCACCGCCACCGTAATGTTGAGTGTATATGTCTTGCTTGAGTTCCATCTCTCTTCTTAGCAGCCCGGTTAGTTTTCCTTCTTCAATTACCTCAAAGTATCCTGCAGCTACCATATCCACGCCCGTCTCATATACATCATAGATGAATCTCTGATCGCCCAGTTCCACAGACCTGAGAGTAAGAGGTTTGGTTATAGAGGCAGTATCATTGTTCAGGATAAACTGCATTTCATCAGCATAAATATCATAGCGGTATTTCAGTCCCTCAATCCTCACAGCCTCAACTGTACTCATTACCCCAAACAAAAACTCCTCGTTCAAATAAGGAGACCCTTTAACCAGGTGTTCGTGTTGGGAATAGCGAACCGTGGATACCCCATCTATTATTTCAATTACAGCGTCAGACTGCATATTAGTAATATTAAAGGTCCGGGAGAAAATAAGCTCATTATTGGCTACCTGTGAATAAACTACTCCTGAGAAAAACAGTACTGAAAAAATCCAAATCAAGCGTTTCATTATCTTATTCTTAAAAATTATAGGTATAACTGAGTGCCATGCCCTGACGAACAGGCACCAGTGTTAAATCATTAAACACTTTATTTTTTATTTTATTGTTCCTTATCCCCTGCCTGGTGACCCAGATAATGTCCACCAACCAGACGCATAATCCAACTCCTAAAAAAACTTCCGCATCGTACTTGAATAGCCAGTATTCAGTATAGGCAGGATCGAGAATAATATCATCCCGCCACTCCTCGATCCAGATATGCTTTCCATTATCCAGCATGATGTATTTAGGGTAATATCCCGGTTCACCGATTACTTCAGGAAAATGTTGCCGATTCTTATAGGATGCAAGTCCCATTCCCACAAAAGCATAGCTTGTAATCGTCCTTGTCCAGGGTTTGATCCTCATTTTGCGGTGATCCGCCACGAAATAATCTCCCAGTCCGGGAACCAGCAAAGAAAGAAGGGCATTCGAGGGACCACCCTTAACTCCGAATTTACCTGTTCCATCGAGTATAATTTTCGGATTAAAATTCCCATGAACAATGTCGTATTCAGTATAGATATCCCAGATGATTTTTTTATCCCTTCCGGGGGAAATGCCTGAACCTATATCACCTCTGAGAAAATCCGGAAAGACTACGCCGCCACGATTATCAAGAACATAGAATTCAATTTCATGCAGTTTATCCGATTTTGAATTGACTATATCATAATCAATCTCAACCCGGTTACTGATAAAATCCATTTGAATGTTTTCCACTCTGGCCCTGTTTTTTTGACCCAGTACTCCCAGACAGAAAAAACAAAACAACAACCCGATTGCGATCAATTTTTTCATAGAATGTAAGAAGCAAACCGTTTAATCCACATGCTGTGGAATGATCAGGTAT
>JAUUZM010000252.1 GCA_030589965.1 Bacteroides sp. | reverse complement strand
TTTACCCAATGATATAAATTCCTCCATTCGTTTTTTGTATGGACTTCCTTCCGAATCCAGGTAGCCTTTTTCTCCCCTTGCCCTAAGGTATTGATGGGCAGCAATCACTGAGCAGCCTTCGTAGGATAATTTTGAGAGTTCATCATCTAGAGGTTTGCAGTCCCGTGTACAAACCGACAAAGGTTTTTTATCCGGGGTGCTATGAGCCGTGCCAAATAGTACAAGGAAACCATTATTACGGAAGAAACTGGCATAGTCTTTCAGAACTTCAGGGTGGTTCCTCGAAGGAATGAATTCAATGCAATGAATATTTTTTGTTAGTAGTTCATTTAGAAGAATCTGTTTATTGGCTTCGTATTCTGTACATCTTCCCAGTTCATCGTCGAGTAAGACTCCATAGCAGGGAATCCCTCCGGAATTAAGTATAATTCCCAGGACTTCAGAAACTGGCATGAAGGCAGATTGTTCTTCCTCTACGAATGCCCTGCCGCCCGATTTCAGGAATCTTGCTCGAATCTCGTTTTCGATCCAGGCATGATCATTCATATCCGCTGTACATTCAGTAGTGGCGAATATCTTTGAAAGAACGGCTTTCTGATCTGCGTGATCGGGGAAGCGTTCAACAATCAGGTTTCTTATGGCCCTGCTTACATGTCTTTCGGTGATAAATTCCCTGACATATCTGCGTTTCACTTCTGAAAATTTCAGTTCCAGTCCCTTATCAACTTCCTGCATAATCCGGCTGGCATTTTCAACTATCTCTTTTGTATGAACCTGGCTCTCGTACCGGCTGTTCTGCAGTTTGACCGCATATTCCTCATCCAAATGAAAAGGGTAGTCGAGACCTTTCCCTGAAAGATATGTTCTACCCGGATTAACAGGGTCGTTTATCCTGAATCTGTCATACTGTTCTTTCACCATGAGTCCGGCGATCTCAATATTAAACATAGGAAAGATCTTATGTTTCAGAGCTTCTTCATAAAAATCTCTGAATCCCTTAGCCGTATGGAAGTCATTAATACCCAGGAGAGAAACGCCATCCTTCAGAGACTGCTCAAAAATGGCAGTAATTTCCGTGAAATAGCTGAATGAATAAGGTGTGTGTACGTGAGAATTAACCCTGGGAATACTTTTATCGCTCAGACTCTGATAGTCAAAAAGCAAAGCGGAAGAATCAGGAAAATCCTTTAGAATATACTTACTCATCAGGAGGAAGTTAATATTTTATTTATTACTCATCAAAGATCAGCTCAAGCTTATTGAGATGATCATTTATAAAATCAATTTCAGATGTATTCAATTCAAAATGGAGGGTGGCAGCATTATCAATCAGTTGCTCCTCGTTTCTGACACCTGCCAGCAGGCATGTTACTCCAGGTTGTTGGAGAGTCCAACGCAAAACCAATTGTGACAAACTTACCTTTCTGTTTTCAGCAACAGGTAAGATTTTATCCAGAAATTCATTGATTAGGATAATGTTGCCTAGTTTGTAATAGGGTGTGTCAGGACGATTATCCCCTCTTCTGAACCTATGATCAGGATGGATTTTACCCCCAAGGATACCTCGTTGCAAGGGACTGTAGACCATAATTCCAATGTTGTTTTCAATACAATATGGAATGGTCTCCTCTTCGATCTCTCTCTTGACCATGCTGTAGGATACCTGGTTGGAAGCAATAGGAAGTACAGAGTTGGCCTTTTGCAAATCCGCCACATTGTAATTACAGACACCAGCAGTTCGCACTTTGCCCTGCTGTATCAGGGTTTCCACCGCTTCCATGGTTTCTGCTACCGGGGTGCTGGGATCAGACCAGTGGATCTGGTACAGATCAATATAATCAGTTTGTAATCTTTTGAGGCTTTCTTCACATTCTTTGATTATGCTTTCCTTTCCGGAATACCGGTGGACATTAACGGGTGTTCCGTCATTCATGCTGGTTGAAAAGAAGAATTCACCCAAGTCTGCGTCCCAGCGCAATCCATATTTGGTAAGTATCTGAATCTTATCCCTTTTACCCTGAACGGCATTTCCTACCAGGCTCTCGCTTTTCCCAAAGCCATAAACGGGAGCTGTATCGATGGTAGTAATGCCATGATCAATAGCTATATCCAGAGCTCTCCTGGAATCTTTGTCATCGTTACCACCCCACATCCAACCACCGATGGCCCAGGCTCCAAAGGCAATTTGAGAAACTTCAAGATCCGTATTCCCTAGTTTTACCATTGACATTTTTGTTTTGGATTGGTTTTGGACTTAAAAATATAAAAAATGAAGTCTCTAAGTCCTCAATATATTTTATAACATAAATTCGCTTAATGCATGAGTATTTCCTTAGTTAGATATGAGAGATCCGGAATTATACGCAAAGCCATATCCCAGCCCTTCACAGCCATATCCAATTCTTCTGGTGAAAATGTAGTGCTGAGTCCAATCGATTTCATTCCGGCTGACCTGGCAGCTTCCAATCCGCTTATTGCATCCTCAATGACCACACATTCTGATGGTTTTAAGTCAAGCATTTCACATGCTGTAAGAAAAATTTCAGGATCCGGTTTTTTATTCCTGACCATGTCAGCAAAGACGGTAATGGTAAAGGAGTTTACCGGGAGTGCAATCTCCTTCAGGTTTACCAGCATTTTGAATTCATCGGCAGAGGTTGTAACTGCGGTTTTCAAATCCAGGTCCCTGCATAATTCCATGGTCTCAAATACCCCTGGCAGTGCTTTTAGCCTCCCCTTCACTATCTCTTCATAGATCAGATATGTTCTGGTCTTATCTTTTTCAATCTCCAGGTGAATGCCATATTTTTCAGCTACTCCGCCCAGGAAGCGGTTCTCACCAGTCCCGGTAAATGGAATAAAATCTTCCGCCTTAACCAAGTAACCCTTTTCATGAAACATCCGGACAGCAGCTTCACGTATGAATTCCTCAGAATCCACCAGTACTCCATCCATGTCAAACAGCACCGCCTTTATCATCTTACCTGTTTATTACTTTGATTTACTTCCAAATACAAAAACTTCGGATTCAGTCCGGCTTTCTTTGATAGATACCAGCAGTTCCTCAACCAGTTCCGGATGGTTTTCTGCGACATTTTCCTCTTCACCAGGATCCGAACTAATATTATAAAGTTCTGTGGTGGTTTGAGTTTCATTAAAAACATTGTATAAAACCAGTTTCCAGTCCCCTTTTCGGATTGCCTGCCTACCCATCTTTTCATGAAATTCCCAATACAGATAATCATGTTCCTCCTGCCCGGAATCCCCCAGAAGGGTTGGTAGAAATGATATACCATCTACTTGGGGAATAACAGGCTGAGATGTAATTTCCGCAAAAGTCGGATACACATCCCAGAATGCAGAGAGATGATCAGATTCAGAACCTGCTGCAATCTTCCCGGGCCACCATGCAATGGTAGGAACCCGGATTCCTCCTTCATACAGGTCCCGCTTATAGCCTCTAAAAGGACCGTTGCTGTTAAAATAATCCGGATCTGCCCCGCCTTCCAGATGGGGTCCGTTATCAGAAGTGAAGATAATCAGGGTATTTTCTGCCAGTCCGAGTTCTTTCACAAGATCCAATAAATCGCCTACCTGATCATCCAGGACCGAGATCATAGCAGCAAATGCTGCATGGGATTCAGGCTGTGAACCATACCCGCCATTTTTATATCTTGGATGTCCTTCATCTGCTCCTTCATAAGATTTCTCCGGCAGGTATTTATTCCGATACATCTTCATATATTCTTCAGGAGCAAACATTTCAGCATGCGGGATCACATTTGGATAAAACAAAAAGAAGGGAGAATCCTTATTTTCCTTTACAAATTCCAGTGCTTTCTCATGAATCAGTTCCGGTGCGTATACACCCTGTTTATTTTCTTCATTTCCCGTAAGGATTACCTTTTCAAGTCCATTCCATAAATGATAGGGATAATAATTATGTGCAAGACTCTGGCAATTATAGCCGAAGTACATGTCAAAGCCCTGGTAAACAGGATCCCCTTCCGTACCCGGACCTCCGAGTCCCCATTTCCCAAATCCACCTGTCACGTAACCTTTCTGTTTCATCAGCTCGGCCAGGGTCTGGGTTTCATCCGGAATGGGCCATTGTCCCTCAGGCTTTACTCCCTTATTACCTCGAATGGGAGTTCTCCCTGTATGCTGTCCTGTTAACAAAGCAGAGCGGGATGGGGCACAGACGGTTGAACCGGAGTAATGCTGGGTAAGCATCATTCCTTCAGCAGCCAGCCTGTCGATATTTGGTGTTGAGAATTTTTCCTGTCCGAAACAGCTTAGGTCACCATATCCCAGGTCATCTGCGATAAAGTAAATTATGTTTGGCAGCTGCTCAGGTTTTTCTGTAGAACAGGAGCTAATAATAAAAGTCATTGAAATCAGAAAAAGGGAGTTTCTCATAGTTTAAGCAGATTATGGATTGTCTTGTTGATAATGAATTCCGCAAATTTTCCGGATAGAATCCAGGGTCTGCATCAAACCCATGCTAAATTCCAGGGGGAGCATTGGACTCTCCTTCAATCCGGCATCCAGACATGACATGACTTCTGCAGCCTCATAGTGATAACCATTTCCCGGTTCCGGAAATTCAAATCGTTCAGGATCTTTTCCATGCATATGCAGGGTAATGGGTGTGGGGGTCAACCACCAGGATTCCATCCGTATCCATCCTTTTTCAAACATTATATTTGCTTCGGTGGGAGCATCTGTGACAAGGGTATAATTAAGGGATGATCTCAGTGCATTTGCCTGTTCGAAAAGCAGGTTTCCACTATGGTCAACCTTATTTTCAGTGAACCGTGCATTTCCTGTGATAGATTCAGGCAATCCTCCCATGAGTAGGGATATAAAAACCGGATATATCCCGATGTCCAAAAGTGCACCACCGCCTCTGGCCGGATCATACAAGCGATGAGTTGGATCAAAATCCAGTAAGAATCCAAAGTCTGCATATAGATTTAGCAGATTTCCCAGTACATCCGAATTTGCAAGTTCCAGAACCTTCCTGGTAGATGGAAGGAATCTTGTCCATATGGCTTCCATTAGAAATACATCATTCTCCCTGGCTGTTTTTACCAGGATCTCCAGTTCCCTGCTGTTCATGGTAAATGGTTTCTCACAAAGGACTGCTTTCCCTGCTTTGAGACATGAAAGTGTATTTTCCAGATGAAAAGGGTGATGAC
>JAUUZM010000297.1 GCA_030589965.1 Bacteroides sp. | reverse complement strand
TTCGGTCAGGATAAATCCAGGCTGAATGGCGTTTACCCTGACGTTTACCTTTGAAAGGTGAACGGCCAGCCATTGAGTGAAATTGTTGACTGCGGCTTTACCTGCTGAATAGGCAGGGGACTTGCTTAAAGGCTGGATAGCCCCCATGGAACTTATGTTAATAATATTTCCACTTTTTTGTTTTGCCATGGAGGCACAGAATATTTTGGAGGGAATTACTGTTCCCATAAAATTCAGATCAGAAGTATACTGAAAATCTGAGAGGTCTATTCCAAAAAAAGAATCCTCAAACGATCCCTTATCCAATAAAAACTCTGATTTTGTTGAAGCCCCTTTGGTGGCACCTCCTGCTACGTTAATGAGAGCATCAATACTTCCAAGGTTTTTTTCAATCTCCTTATTTATATTCTCCAGGGATTTTATATCCAGGATATCACATGCATATGATAATGTTCCAACCTTATTGTATTCCTGCACCTTCTTAAGGGTCTTGTCCAGCTTGTCCCTGCTCCTGCCGATTAATACCAGTTGGGCTCCTGCCTTTGCTAGTGCAAGTGATATGGCAGTACCAATCACCCCACTGGCTCCTGTAATTATTATTTTTTTATCCTGAATTGAAAACATAGTATTTGTTTTTAGGAAATCAAAGATATCGTATTAGTACCATTCGGGACAGAATAAGACTGGTGAAATATTATTCAAATTCATTACGGACCAGTTTCAGGAAATCTTCACCACCCGATGAGGTTTTTAATTTATCATAAAACTGGACTGCCAGGTCCTGTTTTTCCTGACCCAAAAAGCCCTTTATCAAAATATAATAGGCCAACGACAGGTTCTCATTCTCAACCTCAGTCTCAGCCTTATTCTTCTTCTCAGTCTCAGCCCCCATTTCATCCAGGTGTTCTAAAACTATATCCGTTCCCTTTTCAAAGTCTCCGGAGAGAATCTTGTTAAGAGCCTCCAGGAGGTCAATGCGCTCCATACTGGAGTAATCCTTATCCTTTCTAGAGGCTGATTTTGCTTTCTTAAAGAACTTCCCACTCTCTTTGACAAAAATTTCCCTGGCCGGGGCTGCGGATCTACGAGCGCAATCCTGATAGGCCGAGGCCAGATCAAGCAGGTAGGTCGGATTCTTTCCATCTCTGCCGTAATTTTGCAAGCCCCGATACAATACGCTGACATCATCAGGAAATGACGCCAAAATCTCTTTCAACTCCCCAGGATCGGCATATCCTTCTTTGGTAAGAAGCACCTCTCCCCTGTAGTCCATGATCTTAAGGGTTGGTATCTGGTCCACAAAAAAGGGTTCTGAGTTCTCCCAACCATTGCTTACATTAAACCTCGTGCACACATAATTATCTGCAAGAGAAGAAATGGTATCAATGCTCCATGCCGCCTTATCCATTTTCAGACAGGGAACACACCATACAGCCCAGAAATCTGCCAGGATGAGTTTATTCTTTTCTTTTGCTATTATAGTGCTCCTTCCATAGGATTGGCCCCAACTAACATTCTGAGCATTTGAAATCCCATGACTGGAAATGACAAGAAGAAGAATAATGATCAATCTAAAAAATCTACCAAAAAATTGTGATGCTCGGTTCATGTATTAATTAGTTTGACATATGAATCACATATCGCGAGCGTTAAAGATAAATAATTGGAGAATAAATTTCAATAGAAAAATAGCTTGGACATACCCCGGAAATCCCCTTTGATTTCTTTTGATTGCAGACTGGATCAGTGATCCAATGGATCAGCATGTGATAAGGTCAAAATATTGGGGTCCAAAAAAATAGCCTGAGTTACAAGGGATCTGCAGTCACTACAACACCGATCGACAATTTCAGCTTGATGGTAAAATTATTCTGATTGCTTGAGCCTGCCATAGAGCCTGCCATAATCATCAGCAAACTCATTAATTTAAAAATAGTTTTCACCTCTAAAAGGCTATCAAGTCAAATGAATCTGAAATCATCTGATTACCAGGGTCCCATGAAAATTATGCTCTCCGATCAGGTTCAGGTAGTAGTACCCGGACGGAAGATCTGAAACTGAAATTTGTATCTCTTCCCCTGAAATTGGACTCAATGATTTTACGACTTTGCCTGAAACATTATATAATCTGAGCGAATAAATCCCCGAGGAAGGATTATTAAATTCCACAGTTACCATCTCCCTTGCAGGATTCGGATAAATGCTTAATTCACTTGCTTCACGGGTTCCGGCTATGGCTGAAATCTTTAATTTATTATCATCCATATTGGACAGGGAGTGGTTATAGGGACCGGTCTTGGCTTTTACACCACCACCTGATGGATTGCAGGGTTCGGAGAGGATTCCCGCAATACGGTAAAAATATCTATTCTCCAATGCAGCAAGATCCTTATCAATATATATGGAAACTTCCTGGGGGATGTTCTCCGCAAGAGGAGATAGCTGGAGGGAATCAGATCCTTTGTATACGCTGTAACTACTAAATTCGACTTCTGCTCCCTCAATCTGGTATTTACTCCACAAAAGATTCACCCCGTCAATGTAGCCAGTATACTGCAAAAAAATTGGAATATGAAATGGAGTAAAGCCGGATTCATTTCCACAGGTATCGGAAATGGTCATTTCATACCGGTATGGACGTGTCTCCGGGTCTGCTTCATCATCAAGATAAAGGCTCAGATCATCATAGGCAACAGATCCTATCCATTTCCCTTCCCTGTAAAGGTTATACTGGTCTATCCCCTCATCCGGAGTCCGCTCCCAGATGAGCAGATATTTGCCGGTGGACTCATCAATGGTGACCAGGCATAATTTCGTACTGTCGAAGGGTTCTGAAACAAGGATATCTACTGTATCCCTGGTTTCACAAACGGTACTATTGTTTCCTGCAGAAACCCAGACGGTAGAGGTAGAAGAGACCTTAAGGGTGGTTCCCGTACTTCCATCTGACCATTTATACCAATCGTAACCGGTTCCGGCAGTGAATGTGATCTCATCTCCCAGACAAAGAACGCTATCTCGACCAATATCTATGCCTGCCACCTGTGCATCAGTAATAATAAAAATCGCATCCGTGGCTTTGCAACCCTTATCGTCCTCAACTGTAACGGAATAAGATCCTTGCTCGATGACTTCAATAGTCTGAACACTGTCGCCTGTGCTCCATGAATAACTCATAAAACCATTCCCGGCGTTTAGCGAGTAGCTAGTCCCTTCACATATCCTCTCGTCATCACCCAGGTTAACAAAAGGTGGTGGCAATACTACAAGACTTGCCAGATCAGAATTAACCGGATTGCTGGTACTGAAACACTCATCACTGATCATAACCTGCACATTTTCGTTATCATCCAGGTTGACCTCCAAAACATCAAGAAAATTTTCACTGCTCCAGTCCTTAACTGTCTTACCCCCCTTTTGCCATTTATAGGATAAAGTGCCGGTACCGTTTGCCTGAATCTCAAAATATGCATTCTCTCCTGTACAGGCTGTATCATTTACCGGTTGAAGGCTAAGGACAGGTGGATCCTTGATCACAAGGGTAGCCGCTAATGATGTATCCGCTGCCGGATCACAATGTCCGGAAATAATTGCCCTGTACAGATATCCCTGCAATCCGGCTGAAGCACTCTTTATGGTCAGGTTGCCTGCCTCCTGATCAAATTCATAATTACCGGAAGAAGACAGCTCCGTCCAGGTACCGGCAGGAGTATCCTGTTCCTGCCATCTAAAGACGAGGTCACTCCCCCCTGTGGATATATTAAATCCTGCGGCAGTGTTCTCACAAACAGAATCATTGGAAGGATCAAGAAAAATTTCAGTGGGCATATTTACCTGCAACACAACTGCAGCAGAGTAAACATCATTGCATCCATTTGAAACATGGCATTTGAACTGGCTCAGATGATCGGCTGAATCCGGAATGAAATATAAGTTTTTACTGTCTTCACCTGCCATATTAGTCCAGGAGCCCCCGGGAATTAATTGCTGCCATTGAAAGCGCTGGTCATCTCCAGAGGCCAGAACCCCCA
>JAUUZM010000242.1 GCA_030589965.1 Bacteroides sp. | reverse complement strand
ATCCTACGAAGGCTGCTCAGTGATTGCTGCCCATCAATACCTTAGGGCAAGGGGAGAAAAAGGCTACCTGGATTCGGAAGGAAGTCCATACAAAAAACGAATGGAGGAATTTATATCATTGGGTAAAACTGTAATTCACCACTTTATCACATCCTGAAGTCCTCTGCAAATTCCCTGGAAATATAATTATCATACTGCATGCAGACATGAGAGGCAAATTTCACCCCCGTCTGTACCATTCCCAGGATGTCATCCTTGTGAATTTTCTGTAGGTCAGTACGCTGAATCTTGTTTTTAAGTAAATAGTGAAGAATGCCTGCATTAAAATTATCCCCGGCACCAATGGTGCTGACCGGATTCAGTTTTTCCGAAGCTACAGCCAGTTTATGAGAATTATTAATAATCTCAATCCCATCCGTATTTTTGGTATAAACAATGATTTTTGAGTCTGTGTTTATCAGTGACCTGATTTCATCCGGCTGTTCAATTCCAAAAATCAATTGAAAATCCTCATTTGATCCACGTATGACATCCGCATATTCCAGATTTTCTAATATCCTCGGTCTCAATTCTTCCAGTTCAGAAAGATGAGCCTCCCTGAAATTTGGATCATATACAATGAGGGACCCGGCAGTTTTTGCCAATTCAAGAAATCGGAGAACTGAACCGCGTACCTCTGCATTGCTGGCATAGATTGAACCAAATAAGACTATATCGTCCTCATTCAAATCACCTGGAAGTTCCTGCAGGCGCTGATCCGGAAAATCCTTATAAAATGTATAGCTGGCGTTATTCTCTGTATCCAGAAAGGCAAGTGCCAGGGCAGATTTCCCATCGGCAAAACGGTTAACATAGCGTGTATCAACACCATTTTCATGCAGGAATGAGTCAATCAATTCACCCACGCTATCCCTGCCATATTCACTTATAAAGCATGGATTCCAATCCAGCCTCCCAAGTGATACCAATGAATTTAGAACGGACCCTCCGGGTTTTGCTGCCATAGGTTGGCCATCCTTGAAAATTATATCAAAGACCGTTTCTCCAAATCCAAAAACTCTTCTTTTTGATTTCATTGGGTGAGATTATTTAACTAATGAAGAGATCTCCTTGAATTCAGGCGTACCCGAATACCTGCAGAGCTCGAATAAAATGGATTCATTACTTGTAATGATAACCCCATCCTGCCTCATTCTATGAATGGCATTAGTTTTATCATCTTTTTTTCTTGAAGAAACACAATCTTCAATCACTACAGGCTTGAATCCTTTCTCCAGAAGATCCAGGGCAGTCTGAAGAACACATACATGACTCTCAATGCCGGCCAGAACAATGAAATCCTTCCCTGTCCTCTCAAGTCCATCTATTACTCCCGGCTCATCACAACAGGAAAACGCCGTTTTTTCAACATGAGTGAAGGGTACAAAAAGTTTCTCAAGCGGATCAATGGTTTTTCCCAGACCCTTGCTATACTGTTGGGTCACTGTGAGAGGAATTTTCATAATTTGCATTCCCCTGATCAGGATTTCCAAATTTGAAACAAGGATATCATGATCCTGCATATGAGGAAATAATCTTTCCTGAACATCAATGATCAAGGCCGCAGTATTATCCCTGGGTATCCTCATATTTCCTAACTCTTCCTTGATTTTTGTCCCAGGTATCCCCCATGATGTCGCCTGGCATAATCCCAGGCAGTAAATCCGATCATTTCCATTTGAAGCACCACGAGTATATCACCTATAACCGTCATGCATGTAGTGGAAGTAGTTGGGGTGAGGTTCAGTGGACAAACCTCTTTGGGATTTCCGGTATTAATCAGGACATCCGCTTTATCAGCTAATTCCGAGACCGTATTTCCGCTGATGACAATCAGAGGTAGTAAGCCATTCATATTTTCAACAAGGTCCACCAATTCAAGGATTTCTCTTGTTTTACCGGAATTACTGATCAGGAGCAGCAAGTCATTTTCCCTGATAACACCCAGGTCTCCATGTTGAGCATCACTGGGATGAATAAATACTGCTGGTGTCCCGGTCGAACTGAAAGTAGTCGCCATATTCAACGCGATCTGTCCTGCCTTCCCCATTCCACTGCAGATAATTTTCCCCTTCTCCTTATGTACTATTTTATTAATAAGTTCAGTAGCCTTATGATAAGCATCTGTTACAGGAATGCTTTTAATGGCCTCTGATTCCTGTCTTAATAAGTCTTCAATCTTTCCCATAAAAAATATTGCTTTACATATACCCAAGGATCATTTCCTTGAGTTTGCTGAGATCGGCATTAAATCTCCTGATACCATCGGATAGTTTTTCCGTTGCCATAGCATCCTCATTGAGCATCCACCGAAAACCCTTTTCATCTAAGGAAATCTTTTCAATATCAGCCTTCATTGCCTCTTCCTGGATTAGCTTTTGTTCAAGATCTCCCTCTGTTTCTTCAAGCTCAGCAAGAAGAGAAGGGGAAATGGTAAGAAGGTCGCAGCCAGCCAATTCGATAATTTCTTCAGTATTCCTGAAACTTGCACCCATAACCTCAGTATCGTAGCCGAACTTTTTATAATATTTATAGATTTCCTGCACGGAAAGAACTCCAGGATCTTCAACACCGGGAATATGATCCACTCCCCTGTCCTTTTTATGCCAGTCATATATTCTGCCCACAAATGGAGAAATTAATTGCACACCTGCTTCAGCACAGGCAATGGCCTGTGCCATGCTGAACAATAGTGTCAGGTTACAGTGAATACCCTCCTTTTCAAGAATCTCTGCTGCACGAATACCCTCCCAGGTACTTGCCAGTTTGATGAGAATTTTCTCCTTTGGGATGCCTGCTTCCTTATAAAGGCCTATAAGTCTTCTTGCTTTACGGACGGATGCATCTGTATCAAATGAAAGGCCTGCATCAACTTCGGTGGATACTCGTCTTGGGACAACCTTGAGGATTTCGATACCAAAATTTACGGCAAGTTTATCAAGGATATGGTCCATTATCTCCTCATCCCCACCTGCCTGGGTCTTTCCATAGGCAATAGCCTCTGTCAACAGGGATTTATATTGTTCATTCTGGGCTGCAGCATAGATAAGTGAAGGATTCGTGGTTGCATCCAGAGGTTTAAATCTCTCAATAGATTGAAAATCACCAGTGTCCGCCACCACTTCGGTGTACTTTTTTAATTGGTCTAAAAGGTTCATATAGCAGTTTTTATATATGGTTTAAACGAAAACCCAAAGATAATTTATATATACATATTATAGTGGAAATAATAATCTGTATTTTTAAAAGAAAAAAATGGATTCAATCGCTCTCTCCGGAATTGCGGAATGATTGTCGAATTCCCATAAATTTTGTTTATAATCAGACACATACAAATCATCCTGCGACAGAGTTTGCTCCTGCAAATTCTTTTGTTTGTAATACTATTTTCAGGCTGCCAGAGTGATTCCTCCTCAAAATCATTTCATTCCTATTGGGATCTTCTTCCGGACAGGTATTGGATCGGACCGGAATACTGGGCCAACCGGCTGCAGGACTGGCAAATTAGTAAGGGGAAAGTTGAATGCATAAATACAAAACTTCCCAAACGCACACTTCAGCTTTTGCCCAGGTATTTATCAGGCAGATCCGGATCTCTTCATATGCAGGTAACGAGCGGACTGAGCAATCCTTCTACCTTGAAAGATGTTCAGGTCTGGTCAGGATTTCTCATTGGAGCAGGATCTGAATCAATGGATTATCGCAGAAGGGCCCTCATACATGGGACAGCCGGAAAGGGAGGAGGAATGATTGCAGCAGTTAATGACAAGGGGATCATGTTCCTGATCGATAATGAAACCGGCAAGGAATTGCATTCAAAATCACCACCACTCACTCCCGGAAAATCTCTGCCGAATCAATATTTACTCACACTTGAACTGATTCCAAAAGGAAATCAGTATAAGCTGATTTTTACCAGCTCCGATCCGGACTCCAGGGTGGAGATTCTGCGATTGGATACCTTAATTCAAATAGAGGATAATTTAGCAGGTAATCTGGCACTGATCTGTAATAGAGGAAAGTTCTGGTTTAAAGACTGGGAAATCAAGGGATCTAAAATCAGGGTAGTGGAGGACAATAGTCTTGGACCTGTAATTGGAGTTCAATATACGCTAAGCAACAGGATACTAAAACTAACAGCCCAGTTACCTCCAATCAGTGATTCGGATGATCAGACAGTAGATCTGCAAATCAGGGATGGATCAAGTGGGGAGTGGAACACAATCCATACGAGCCAGGTTATGTTTCCCGGTTATACAGCCCGGTTCAAAATTCCCAATTGGAGAGATGAGATCCGGCATGATTATCGAATACGTTACCATATCACAGATGCCGCCGGCATGCGAAGTCCATATTACTATCATGGCGTGATAGTCCAGGATCCCAAGGATAAGGAGGAATTAGTCCTGGCAGCATTCACAGGGAACAGTAACAGTCATGGCAATATTAACAGGAGGAAATTTGATTTTACGGAATTGCTCTGGTTCCCACATGAAGACCTGACATCCAGCGTGGCTAAACATCAACCCGATATGCTCTTCTATTCAGGGGACAATGTTTATGAAGGCAGGCCTACCCCACCGGACTTCAGTTCTGAGCTTAACACCGGACTCGATTATCTTTATAAGTGGTACCTTTTTCTTTGGGCACATGGTGATCTGACCAGGAACATACCCGCCGTGACCATTCCTGATGATCATGACGTATACCATGGAAATATATGGGGAGCTTCCGGGATAAATGCACCGGCAAAACCAGCGGACGGAATATATCCTGAACATTATAACAGATTTCGTGGACATTGGCAGCAGGATCAGGGAGGCTATAAACTTTCCCCGGAGCTGGTCAATATGATCCAGCATACCCAGGTCAGTCATCTTCCAGACCCCTTCGACCCCATTCCTGTCAAACAAAACATCGAAGTCTATTATTGCAATATTAATTATGGAAGAATAAGCTGGGCTGTTCTTGAGGATCGTAAATTCAAATCAGCACCAGGTCAAATCCATCCGGAGTACAAGATCATTAACGGATTTTCTCAGATAAAAGGAATTGATGGCAGACGCCTTGATTCACCTGATGCTCAATTATTAGGAGAAAGGCAATTGTCATTTTTGCGGGACTGGTCAGCAGACTGGCAGGGTGTTGATATGAAAGTGGCACTCAGTCAATCCATTTTTGCAAATCTTAGTACCTACCCGGATACCTTTTTAACCGATGCCCAGACTCCAAGGCTTCAAGCCCTGCCCCTGGGAGTCATCCCTAAAGATTACAGCAGAGCAAAGGATATGGATTCTAACGGCTGGCCACAAACAGGCAGAAATAAGGCAATTGATGAGATACGAAAGGGATTTGCCCTGATGATTGGCGGGGACCAGCATCTTGGATCAGTCATTCACCATGGTAT
>JAUUZM010000152.1 GCA_030589965.1 Bacteroides sp. | reverse complement strand
TGTGATCCAATAGTCCTTCTCTACAAATTCGGGATTTATTTTAAGGTATTGTGATGTCGCACGAATAGCCTGAGAAAATAATTTGGGATCGGCATGCAGAATCATTGGATGTTCCAGTTATTAATGGTAGATAAGGTTGATTCTGATATGTTCAACTTATAGCGTGTAATTGGGTTAAGAGACTTCGAAAGAGGCAGAAGATCTGCTTTTGTATTTATTGATTCCAGCAATCCCCCAAGCAATGCCCTGGTCGAAGGTGCATATTTGGCAGCTAGCTTTATCAGAGTATTTACTTCATTTTCGTTCAGCTTTTTCAAAATGCCACAAAGAATCATACAAGATGATTCAATGGTTGAATCCGGAATCTTCTTAATAAATCGAATGGCATCTAATATTTGAAGCAAAGGGACATTATCCTTTGTTATGGTATTCTTCTGACTGATAAAACTGACCCTGTAAATGCCCCTTGTTAAAGCAGGCCTTACTTCTCGCTTTCCAATTTGAATTAGATTACTAACCTGAGTTGTGAGTCCCAATTGGTTATATGTGCTGTATCCTGTTAAGTATCCTACCAGTTTTCCGTTTTTCTCAATCAGGTCCTTTACTATTTGATACTGTTGTGGATAAAGTGTGCCAAATATCGATTCTTCAGGTTTATAATACTTGCCTTTCGACAATTTAGCGATCTTACCTGAAGCAGCCATCCGATTCAAGCTTTTAATAATGGCCTCACGCTCATTCACGTCATTGATAAAATCAGAATAGGTGAAGACATAGCCTTTAGGGAGCTTGTCTATCTTAATCCTTATGTATTTAGATGTTTTCATAAGATATACACGTCCTAAGATATAAAAATGTCCAGTTTGTTAGCTAATAAACTGGACATTTATTTGGATTGAAGATGGACCCAATATCCCATTGTTCATGTCAGTCTGTTTCTGTGTTTTTATTTCTGAAGCGGTGGATTTCCCTGTATTTGTCTCGGGCGTGGATTAATATAGAAAATTAGCCGGTGGTGATGCTGAATTCCTTCCTTCCGCAAAGTAAAATGGGGGTTTACGAATGTAAAAGATAAATGGTAAATTTGCTTCTATGACTCAGATCTTCTGAACCAAAATTTTAATTTGATATGTATAATCAGATTCTTCAAACCATCCTGCTTTTATCCATTACAGCCTTAATCTCCTGTGCAGAACAGGACTCTGAACGGCCGAATATAGTACTGATCATCGCCGATGATATCGGGATCTCTGATATCGGGTGCTACGGCAGCGAGATACAGACTCCAAATATTGACCGGCTGGCGGCGGAGGGAATGCGTTTCGAGACCTTTTATAATATGGCCAAATGCAATCCAACCCGGTCAACCATGCTAACGGGACTGTATAAGGGTGGGGAGGGGGCCGTACACCTGGCTCAGCTTACAGCAGAGGCAGGGTATTATAACATCATGAGCGGAAAGGAGCATTTTGATCCCTGGGTGCCGGATTACTGCAAAGCCGAAAATGTTTTTGACCATTCCCTTACCTTCTGGGCAACAACGGAATATTTCCTTCCGCCTTCCGGTAATTTTTCGCGTCCGTTTTATCTTGAAGGAAAGCAGTTGGATCCCGGAGAGATTGAACATGAGATATCCCCTATGTATAAAACAGATTTCATTACGGATTATGCCGTGAAGTGGCTGGATGAGGCTTTTGGGAAGGAAGAGCCGTTTTTCCTTTATCTGCCATATCATTCTGCTCATTTTCCTCTTCAGGCCAGGCCTGAGGATATAGAAAAGTACCGGGGGAAATACATGAAGGGATGGGATTTTATGAGGCCAGAGCGTTTTCAGAGGATGCAGGAGCTGGGGATACTTCCTGAAAACGCCAAGCTTAGTCCCCCTGAAGGCAACCTCAATAAATTCAGGAAACCATTGGATCCAGCCTACACCGAATATTATGAATGGGAAAGCTTATCTGAGCTGCAAAAAGATTCTATGGATCTTGAAATGGCGGTTTTTGCTGCCATGATAGATCGGATGGACCAGAACATCGGGCGAGTCCTGGGCAAATTGGAGTCGGAAGGTAAACTGGATAATACCATAATCATGTTCCTGATCGATAACGGATCCTGTCCATACCAGACTAACAAGATACCGGATGTACAGCCGGGTCCGGCCAATTCCTACTGGAGCCTCAGGTCCACATGGGCCAACCTGGGGAATACTCCATACAGGCAGTACAAACAATTCGGAAATGAGGGTGGAAGCCATACTCCATTCATTATTCGATGGCCGGGAGTTGTTGAGGCGAATTCAATTACCCGGCAATTGGGACATATTGTTGACCTGGCACCCACCTTCCTGGATATAATGGACATTTCCTATCCTGATTCAATCCACGGCTTTCCGACCATTCCCCTGCATGGCAGTTCTCTATTACCGGTCTTCAGGGGAGAAGAACGTCAGGAGCCGGATTACTTTATTTCCGGTATGGAAAAATTCCGCATGTTCCGCAGTGGTGATTATAAACTTGTGAGGGTAAACGGTGAGGAATGGGAACTCTATAATATGAAGAAAGATCCCACAGAACTTGAGAATCTCGCCTCCGAACTTCCTGATAAGGTCAGAGAATTATCCAGCTATTATAAGCGTGTTAATAAGGGGTTTTGACCTGATCAATCTCTGCTTATTAAAAGTCTGCTATTGAATAGCGTAGAGCCATCCGGTATTAATATGAGCATAAACTTTATTTCCATATATGGCAGGTACGTTTTCAAGCATCTCCCCGCCTGAGAAAAACCTCCAGATCACAGAGCCATCATCTGGTTCAAGGCATACGATAAAGGGATCGGCAGATGAACCTGAGATTATTTTACCATCTGTTACAACCGGAGCTGTAAGTCCCGCGCCCCCCTTATATCTCCACAGTTCTTCCGATCCATTCTCCACATCATTGAAGGCAATAATGGTTGAATTATAGGGGATGTTTGTTACATGGTGAACGTATGATCCGTATATCTTGTCATCATGGGCCGCCACGGTGCCATTCTGCAGAAAAGGCAGAGGAGCATTCCATTCCCAGTCCACCGAACCGTCATCAGTTCTCAATGCTGCCAGTATATTTCCGGTTTTCTGCACATATATATGTCCCTTCCAAAGTACCGGAGCGGCTGAATCGGGTAATCCGCCTTCAAGATTCCCATCATTAGTCTGGGTTCTCCATACCATTTTACCGGTCTTCTGATCGAAGGCAAAATAGTATCCTGACCATGAGCCAATATACACTTTTGTTTCATCTGCAACCGGCACGGGGTAAATACCCGGGGGGTATCCATGTCCCATTCTACCCATGTTGCGCCAGTCTTCCTTTGGGGTATCCTTTGCTGTGTCGTAGGTCCAGATCACAGTTCCGTTCAGGGGATTGACACCGTACATCATTCCATCCATATTCCCGAAAAATATACCTTTGTAAGTATAGGCTGCCCCTACCCATACATTTCCGAATTCCTTTGACTTCCAGATAAGATTCCCTGTGTTTTTATCAAGTGCATAATAGTTACCCTCACCGCTTATCTCTCCGAAAAACACTTTTCCTTCAGCTACTGTTATTGCTGCTGAAATGGTTCCTCCTGTTTCAAAGCGCCATATTTCCTTACCGGATTCCGCATCAAGTGCATGAACGAATCCATCCATACCCCCGCAATATAGAATACCATCAACAACAGTAGGAGAGGGTTGGAGTCCCGAGGTCCATCCTGCCCTGAAAAACTCATCATCGATCCAAACCCCGTCAAGGATGCCATGTTTCCAGTTCAGCCTGAGTGTTTTCAGAGAAACTGAATACAGTATCATATCCCTTCCTGCAGCAAGAATTCCGTTCTCGCTGCCTGCAAGATCAGCAGTAAAACCATGATCTCCCAGTTGTACCTGTTTAATTACTTCAGCTGAATTTCCCTCGTCCTTAAGGGCAAGCATATCGCCGCCGAGTGTGGCGACATAGATGATGTCTTGTATGAGGAGGGGACTGGAACGGATCCAGTCGTTTACACTATGCTTCCACAGAAGTTCACCGCTTTCGTTATTGATGCAAAGCAGTTCGGAACCTGCCGTTCCAATATAGATTCTGTCATTTGATTCGACAGGCGAGGAATAGTACCTGTAGGCATTCCCTTTTACTTTTTCATCCTGGTAAGTCCACAGAACGGTCCCGTCCTCCGCGTCCAGGGCAAACAGCCTGCCATCACTGCTGCCTGCATATATAAGTCCAACTCCAATTCCAGGCTTTCCCCGGAGGGTAGTATCCAGTTTGCTCTTCCACAGAGGATCCTGGCTTTTGGTGCTGAATGCATAAAGCATTCCATCTTCACAGCTGGCATAGATCGATCCATTATTTAGTACAGGTTCTCCAACAAGGGCCTGCTCAGTTTGATACATCCGGATCTGCTTTCCGGTATTTGCATCATCCAGTCTGAAAAAGCTGCCGAATACCTTGTAGACCATTTGCTCAGACGAAGAACCTGTATAATTTTCGATCTCAGAACCAATGATCCGAACTCCGGTTTTTTTGTCTATTATTTGCCTGTTTTTATCTCCATAGCCCGCACTGATGATCATCCTCCCATCTGTAACAATCGGACTGACCCTGGCTTTAGGGGTCCCATAGAACTCAGTGCCGTACTGCCTTGCCCTCCATTCAATCTTCCCGCTTTTCTCATCAAGGCAATATGCAATCACGTCTATCCCCGGACTGGAAAGGTAGACTTTGCCGTTGTATATTACCGGAGAAGCATTAACCTTATAAGGTTTAGGGAAGCGCCAGGCAAGCTTTCCTTCTGAGGGACCAGCATCCGGAGAGTATCCTGTCTGTGCACCGTCAATTCCATGGTAAAATGGCCAGTTTGTCCGGGTATTCACCTGAGAAGAACCATCAGCAGACCGTGATTTTCCTTTTATCTCCTCGATATAAACGGGATAGTCATAAAGTGCTTCCAGCAATTCGTATCCCTTATTGATTGCATCCAGAGTCTCACCGGAATAATCCCTGCTTGCCAAAAGTATTTTCGCCGTGGAATCGAATGAACTCAGTTCATATCCCTGCCTCCATAGTAACCTCCACCAGCGATTCAGGGCAGCATGCCTGCTTGCCGCATTTTCTTCTGTTGTAGGAAGGGATACTATCTCGCTGCGGATCAGATCTAGGTCAGCGATCCCGGTTTCATTTCCCCCTTTGGAATCCTTACCCTGATATTGTTCCTGGGAACAGCCCTGTAGAAGGCTCAATATGATAATTGCAGGTATGACCCAACAGAGTATCTTTTTTGAATTCATTGTGTTTGATGGTATTCTATATGTTTTTGACCCAGTTTTTCTACCTGGAGCCCACTATTCATTTGTACGTGTTTAGCCGTTCAGATCCCAGTTCCCGGATATTGTCGAGGGTATGCTGCAGGTCTTTGTAAATTTTTGGATATTTTTCAATGAGGTTTTCTGTTTCCGAGATGTCACTCTCCAGGGTCCTCTACGGATGGCCATCGTCCCGTTTATGCTGTTCACCACCATGTGTGGTCTGACAGAACCTGCATTGCTTTCTCCGGTAAGCTCCTCGCAAAAGCTGTAACTGTCTGCTCCTGCTTCTTTGGGAGGAAAAACTTTGCCGCTAACCAAATCCTGGACCGTGGCAAAAATATCTACCAGATTTATCATTCTGTCAGAAACTGTACCTGGTTGAATATGTCCGGGCCATCGTACTACAAAGGGAACGCGGAATCCTCCTTCCCAGATGGTATGTTTGTCTCCACGAAAAATTCCGTTGTTTTTGAGTCCAGCCTTCCGGGCCTGAGCTTCTTCGACATGGTTCACAGGAAGTTTGAAGTCCCGGATCACTTCATTCTCTCCGACATCTCCACCATTATCACTGGTGAAAATCACGATTGTGTTGTCCAGAACGCCCGAATAGGCCAGTGCATCCAGAATCTCCCCGACGGAATGGTCAAGGTCGTGTATGTAATCTCCGTAGGGACCACAATTGCTGCTCCCACGAAGTTCCTCTGCGGGTGAAATCGGGTTATGTACAGCAACCTGTGCGAAGTAGAGAAAAAATGGTTTTTCAGGATCCTCACGCACACATTTGAAGATCCATTCGCGAGCCTTATTATTCAGGTCTCCTACTACTTCTGTTGTCACCCGCTGTGGGGCATCGTATCCATGGTATCTCTGGTTCTTATAGGAACTTTTTCCATAGGGAGCTTTTCCCCTGGAGCGTAATCCCCAGATTTCTTCATTTTCCATATTGGCGTATCCCAACTGCCATTTCCCAATATGAGCAGACAGGTACCTCTGTTGCTGTAAATAATCCGGAAGTGTCAGAAGTTCTTCCTCAATCAGCAGTGCACCCTCAGGTGGTTGTAATACACCATACTTTAACCTTCCCCTCCAGGCATAGCGCCCTGTAAGCAGGGCATATCGTGTCGGTGAGCAAACAGATCCGGGGGTACTGGCATCGGTAAACCGCATTCCTTCACGGGCCAACTGATCTACGTGGGGTGTACGGAGAAGGGATTTTGGTGCCCCGTAGCAGTTGACAGCCCCGTATCCCAGGTCGTCTGCCAGGATAATAACAATATTCGGTTTTGACTGAGCTGAAAGGATGCTTGCTGTAACAAACAGCATTATGACATTAAGAATAAATTTTGCCCCTAGTTTCATTTATCAGCTGTTATTCGTGGTTAATCATATTAAAACCTGCCGGCCTGTCAGCGTGACGCATCTCTTCCTGGAAAAGGACAGCCATCCCCCTGAGTTTCCATTTGATTTCAGGGTTATTCACAGGGTTTCGCTCTCCCGGATCTGTCTCCAGGTTATAGAGTTTTAAATCAGGGTTAAGATGGAGTTTCCATTTACCGAATCTGACTGCAGCCAGGGATCCCTGGCTTCCAAAGTAGAAAAATGAATTTAAGTATTCATTCCGGTCAATACTTATACTCCATTCATATGCAGGGTTCCAGTATCGTCTTAAAGGTACTGTTGCATTCAGAGAATTGCTTTGTTCAGAAAATGTTACTTCCTCAGTTTCCCCTTTTATCAAATTGCAAAGATCCCGGCCATCCAGGATAATATGCTCAGGTACTTTAATACCGGCAAATGATGCAAGGGTGGGATACCAGTCCATTGCATGAGCCAGAACCTTTGAAGTCCTGCCCTTTTGAACCCCGATCCCGGGTCCCCAGGCAATACAGGGGACACGCAGTCCACCCTCCCATGTGGTCAGCTTGGATCCCCTTATGGGTTGATCGGGATTCCGGCCCGGTCCACGTCCATTGTCGGAGGCATAAATGACAATCGTATTATCAGCGATATTAAGTTCATTCAGATTATCCATCAGGCGGCCAATATGGTAATCCAGTTCCAGGATGGCATCACCATACAATCCCCAACTGGATTTTCCGGCAAAAGCCTCACTGACTCCCATCGGATGGTGCAGCATAGTATGCGGCAGGTAGAGAAAGAATGGTTGAGATTCTTTTTGTCCAAGGGTAGACTCGATCCAATTTATGGCTTCGTCGGTATACAATCTGGTTAACTGTGAAGAATCAGCAGGGCGATCAACAACTTCCCCGTTCCTG
>JAUUZM010000208.1 GCA_030589965.1 Bacteroides sp. | reverse complement strand
TTATAAAATTTTATTTCAACATTTGGTTGTGTAAAAATATACTATTTTGTCAGCACAGGGATGAAATAATGATGTTTTTTTACGGTATGGAATTAAAACCTTCAGAACTCATTCTTAATCCGGATGGAAGCATCTTTCATTTACAGCTGTTCCCGGAACAAATTGCTGATACCATCATACTTGTTGGGGATCCTAATCGGGTGGAAATCGTTTCCTCTTTTTTTGATTCGGTGGAACTGCGAATCGCCAACAGGGAATTTCACACCCATACCGGCAGGTACAAAAACATGCGTCTGACGGTTTTGTCCACCGGAATTGGTACGGATAATATAGATATTGTCCTGAATGAGCTTGATGCCCTGGTTAATATCGATCTGAAAAACCGTGTATTAAAACCTGATCACCGTAAGCTGAGGTTGGTGAGGATTGGTACCACAGGGGGACTCCAAAAGGATGTTCCTATAAATAGTTTTATATTGAGCAGGTATGCTGCCGGATTTGATAGCGTTCTGAATTTCTATGCCCGGCGAAATGAGGTAGCCGATCTTTCAATGGAAAAAGCATTCAAGAAGCACACAAATTGGGATCCCAGCCTCCCCGATCCTTATTTTGTTGCTTCTTCGGATGAATTATTTGAGTTATTTCCCAAAGATCTGCATTCCGGTATTACTATCTCAGCACCCGGATTTTATGGTCCGCAGGGAAGAAAAATACGCCTGGAGCCCCTTGATATGAGTCTTAATGATAAGCTGGAAAGTTTTCGTTACGGGACTTTACGGATAATGAATTATGAAATGGAAAGCTCCGCCCTTTTTGGATTGTCACGATTACTGGGACACGAGGCAGCATGTTTATGCACGATGATAGCAAACCGGGCAACCATGGAATTTACGGATGATCATAAAGCAAGTGTCCGCAAATTAATTAAATTCACCCTGGACCATATAACTTAATCTGGCCTATATGATGATAAGCAAAGAAGAAATACATGCATTGATCCAGTTATTGGATGATCCCAATGCTGTGGTAAACCAGACGGTTACACAAAACCTGATGGATCAGGGCAGCAATATACTACCCGACCTGGAAGCAGCCTGGGAGGGGTCACTGGACTCTGATTACCAGGATAAGCTGATGAATCTGATCCAGGATATCCAGTTCAAGAGTACGGATGAATTGCTTAGAAAATGGCTCAGTACCGGCGCTTCCGATCTGCTGAAAGGTGCTTATATTATTGCCAGGTACCAATACCCGGACCTGACACTGGAGGATCTTGAGAAACCTCTGGATAAGATTTTCAAAGATGTTTGGCTTGAATTGAATAATAATCTTACCGCACTTGAGAAGGTCAGGATTCTGAATCATATATTATTTGAGGTAAACGGCTTCAGCAGGAACACAAAGAATTTTTACAGTCCCCAAAACTCATTTATTAACCAGGTACTTGAAACAAGAAAAGGTAATCCTATTTCCCTGGCAGTCCTTTATTCTATTGTCGCACAAAGACTTGGATTACCTGTATACGGGGTAAACCTGCCCAGGAATTTCATACTTGCATACGAGGATGAAATGCACAGCGGAGAGAATTTTGATGAGGTAACAGAGAACATTCTGTTTTATATTAATCCCTATAATAAAGGTAGCGTTCTGGGTCGTAAAGAGATTGAATATTTTCTCAAACAACAAAATATAGAAATACAGCCCTCATACTTTACCTCCTGCAGTAACCCGGATATTATTGTCAGGATTCTTCACAACCTGATTAATGCCTACCATAAATCAGGCTATCGTGAGAAAGCAGAACATTTTGAAGGGGTTTTAAAGATTCTTACCGGATCAGACAGAACCTGAATTTAAAAGGACTATCTGTCAGCTAAGCTTTGTAGAATTCCCTGTACCAGCTTAGAAACCTGTTTACTCCCTCCCGGATTGATGTGTCGGGGGTATAATCAAAATGCTTGGCCAGGTCACTCACATCTGCCCAGGTCTTTTCCACTTCCCCGGGTTGAATGGGAATAAAATTCATCTTTGCCTTTTTACCAAGCTCCTCTTCAATGCCCTTGATAAAATCCATCAATTTTACCGGCTTGCTGTTACCTATATTATAGATGCGGTATGGAGCAGAGGAGAACGCTGGGTCAGAAACCGATTCCCCCTCCCCTGCAGGTTTTGCCGGTGATCCGCATATCCTGACTACACCCTCAACGATATCGTCCACATAGGTAAAATCACGCTCCATCCGGCCTTCATTATGAACATTTATCGCTTCTCCTGCCAGGATGGCTTTCGCAAAGATGAAAAGGGCCATATCCGGTCTGCCCCAGGGACCGTAAACGGTAAAGAACCTGAGTCCGGTTACCGGAATATTAAATAAATGGCTATAGGAATGAGCCATCAATTCATTGCTTTTCTTACTGGCAGCATACAGACTTGCAGGGTGATCCACATTCTGATGGACAGAAAATGGCATATTCTCATTCAAACCATAGACGCTTGAGGTACTGGCATATACCAGGTGTTCCACCGGGTGATTACGACATGACTCCAGGATGTTTAAGAATCCGGTAACATTACTGCCAATATAAGCATCGGGATGGGTAAAGCTATACCTGACACCAGCCTGGGCGGCCAGGTTCACAACCATATTAAACTTTTCCCGGGCAAAAAGTGCCAGAAGCTTTTCCTTATCTTCCAGGTCCATTTTTATAAACCTGTAATTCTCCTTCTCACTGCTCTGAACCAGTTTATTATAAGCGATCTGATCCTGCGGAATCCCACAGCTGGAAAGCCTGGCATATTTTAAGTCCAGGTCATAATAATCATTAATATTATCCAATCCGACTACCTCGGCACCAACCTCCAGCAAAGCATTTGCCAGGTGAAAACCGATAAATCCCGCCGTCCCCGTAACCAGAATCTTTTTACCCTTTACTCTATTTTGCATAGCTTACAGCCCGTGTTTCCCTGATTACCGTTATTTTCACCTGTCCGGGATAGGTCATCTCATCCTGGATCTTCTTTGCGATATCGTAGGACAGGCTTTCAGCATCTTTATCTGAGACTTTCTCACTCCCTACTATGACCCTTAATTCACGGCCGGCTTGAATAGCATAAGTTTTTGAGACGCCAGGATAAGAAAGTGCCAGGGCTTCCAGGTCCTTAAGTCTTTTGATATAGGACTCGACTATCTCCCGTCTGGCTCCCGGACGTGCACCGGAAATAGCATCACAAACCTGCACAATGGGTGCAAGCAGTGTTGTCATTTCAACTTCGTCATGGTGGGAACCGATGGCATTGCTTACTTCAGATTTCTCATTGAATTTTTCTGCCAGTTTCATACCCAGCACAGCATGAGGAATCTCCGGCTCATCATCAGGTACCTTGCCAATATCGTGAAGTAGTCCTGCCCTCTTGGCCAGCTTGGAGTTGAGTCCAAGTTCAGAAGCCATAATAGCACAAAGATTAGCTACTTCCCTGGAATGCTGTAGCAGATTCTGACCGTATGAGGAACGGTATTTCATTTTTCCAACAAGCCTGATAAGCTCGGGATGGATGCCATGGATACCCAGGTCTATAACGGTACGTTTACCTACCTCAACAATCTCTTCCTCAATCTGTTTGCGGGTCTTATTCACCACTTCTTCAATCCTGGCAGGGTGTATCCTACCATCTGTAACAAGTTGGTGAAGAGCCAGGCGGGCAATTTCCCGGCGAACGGGATCAAAACCTGATAAAATAATCGCTTCGGGGGTATCATCAACAATGATCTCAATTCCGGTAGCTGCTTCAAGAGCACGGATATTTCTTCCTTCCCTGCCGATGATCCTGCCCTTGATCTCGTCATTATCAATATTAAATACGGTGACAGAATTTTCAATGGCTGTTTCGGTTGCGACCCTTTGAATACTTTCTACTACTATCTTTTTAGCTTCACGGTTAGCCGTCATCTTTGCCTCATCAACTATTTCATTGATAGATGACATCGCTGCAGCCTTGGCATCCTCCTTAAGGGATTCCACAAGTTCCTGCTTGGCATCTTCTGCAGACAGTCCAGATAAGGCTTCCAGTTGCTCTACCTGGCGAATATGATGTTTTTCAAGCTCTTCCTTTTTCTTTTCTATGATCTCCACCTGCTGGGAGAGATTCTCCCGGATGGTATCAACATCCTTACTTTTCCTCTGAATCTCTTCGAATTTTTGAGATATGGTTCCTTCCCTTTGTTTCAGTCGGTTTTCGGCTGTAAGTACCCGCTGGTTCTTTTCATTGATCATCTTCTCATGCTCAGACTTCAATTGCAAAAACTTCTCTTTTGCCTGTAATATCTTGTCCTTTTTCAATACCTCGGCTTCTGCTTCTGCTTCCTTAATGATATTGGAACTCTTCTTACGCTGCATGGCCTGATACACCATGTACATAACCACAGCCCCGCTTATAAGGGCTACAAGAGCCGTTATAATCAGTAATATATTACTTTCCATATGGTTAAAGTTTAGTTATATATATAAAAAAACCCGCACGCTCCTTCAAGACTTTATAAAACCCCTGTTAAACATGGGTGGAGCGGCCACCTGATTTCGTTCTTCCTCTGCCCGGTATGGGTCCTCCCGGCGAACCGGGAAGCTGAGGCCTGATCTAGATCAAGTTGAGCTTTGCTCCAATTTGATTAATGTTGAGTTCCAAAAATAATTGAAGAAACAATGCGGGTAAATTTCTTGTATGTTAAAGAACGTTATCTTACTCTTTGTTTAATACACTCTCAACTTCGGCATTCAATTTACGGATATTATCCTGTAATTCCCCATCTTCCTTAAAATCTTCCCCATCAATTATCTTAATTACAAATTGCAGGGCAGCCATCGCCAGAAAATCCTGTGTGTCTTTATCGGTATATCTTTGTTTATACTGTAATACCTTCTCGTTTATCGACCTGGCAGCTTTTCTGATCTTCTCTTCATCTTTCCGGTCTATCTTCAAAGGATAAAACCGGTCCGCAATATTTATTCTAATTGACAGTTTATCATCCATCCCTAGCCTCACCTGTTCAAAAGAGCAATGCATTTATCAATCTCCCGCACCATCCTGTTCACCTTCAGTTTTGCATCGTGTACATCTTCACTGGACGCAAGCAGCGCTTTTGAAATTTTTAGTTTATTATATTTTTCTTCAATTTCTTTTAATCTTTCCTTTTCCATCTTTACCTGTTCCTGCAGGTCTGATCTTTCCCTGCTAAGCTGCTCATTTGCCGACCTCTCCTGCTCATACATTCCGATCAGTTTCTGAATCTTTTCCTGCAACTGCTCGAATGGTTCGGCTTGAGCTATATTCATGTTGATAAATTATTACTACAAATATAAGATTGTTAAGGAATAATTAAAATATTTAAGTCCTGAAATTTCCAGTCCCAATAAAGGCATAAACCTGCCAATTTTTAGATTTTGAAATAGCTATATGATGTTGAAAAGAAATACTGTAATCTGCCTGATGTTCTTCACCCTGCTATCTGCGACCTGGTCTCAGAATTCATTTCGTGATGACTATTTCAGGCCTCCTGTTGATATTGATATGTACCTTTCAGGAAACTTTGGCGAGCTTAGATCCAATCATTTCCATGCAGGCATTGATATCAAAACCCAGGGAGTTATCGGGCATAAGGTTTATTCATGTGCTGATGGATATATATCCAGGATTAAAGTTGAAGCAGCAGGGTATGGAAACACTCTCTATATAACTCATCCTGGTGGATATACCACTGTTTACGCACACCTGGACCGCTTTCGAAAAGACATATCAGATTTTGTCCGGAAAAAGCAATATGATATGCAACAGCATGCTTTAAATATATTTCCAACAAAGGAAGATTTTCCCCTTAGCAAAGGGGAGATGGTAGCATTTTCAGGAACATCCGGATATTCTTTCGGTCCGCATCTTCACTTTGAGATTCGGGATGCAGCCAACCAGGAACCCATGAATGCAATGCTGTTTGGACTTGATATTGAGGATTTGGTACCTCCCAGGATCTTTTCCCTGTATTTGTACCCTGACAAGAATAACGGAATAGCTAATCAGTCCTTTGAAAAAACACGGATTGAGGTCACAGGGGAAAAGGGGATTTATCGACTTGAGCC
>JAUUZM010000042.1 GCA_030589965.1 Bacteroides sp. | reverse complement strand
TAATATTCTTCTGAAGGGTAAGGTTTAATTCCAAGCCGGATGATTTCCTGCAATGAGTTTCTACGTATTTTCTCCTGTTCCGATAATTGCTGCTGGCTCATAGATATGTATGAAAATTTCTGCAAAGATAGTCAATAATGTGAAGAGTGAATTCAGTTTTTTCAGCTACATTTGTGTTGATATTTCAAGGTGGACCAGACCAAGTGTTACCCCCCTGACCTTGAATTAAACCATGCAGAAAATGATAGATACCAGGATCCCTTTTCGCGACCTTGGCCTGATCGATTACAAAGAGGCCTGGGACCTGCAGGAAAAGACCCTGGATAAAGTGGTAAAGGAAAAACTAGCTGCCAGGGAGGGAGAATCACCCTCAAGTCAGGTGGTCTACTTTTGTGAACATCCACATGTGTATACACTTGGGAAAAGCGGGGAAAACCAGAACCTGTTGATCCCTGATAAATTCCTGCAAAAGATCAATGCAAGCTTTTACAAAATTGACAGGGGAGGTGATATAACCTATCATGGTCCGGGACAAATCGTGGGATACCCTGTCGTTGATCTGGAGGCTCTTGGGATAAAGCTGAGGGATTATATCTGGATGCTGGAAGAATCTGTGATCCGGACACTTCATCATTACAGTATTTCAGCTGGTAGGCTGGAAGGCGGCACCGGGGTATGGATTGACATAGCAACCCCTGGTAAAACCCGGAAAATATGTGCCATTGGAGTAAGGGTCAGCAGGTATGTTACCATGCATGGATTTGCGTTTAATGTAAATACTGATCTGAATTATTTTCAGTATATTAACCCCTGCGGATATACCGATAAAGGGGTGACTTCCCTTCAAAAAGAAAAGGACCTGGAAATGGATATGGATGAGGTCAAAAAAGTACTAAGAGTAAAGATGTCGGAGGTTTTTCAGGTTGAATTAATTATAGAGTAGGCGATGGAGAAAAACTGGATACTGAAGAGCCAGGGAGACGGAGAGGTGGTGAAAAGCATTGCAGCTGAGCTTGGTATATCCAATCCCCTTGCGATTTTACTTGCCCAGCGAGGCGTCAGAACCTTTGATCAGGCCCATACATTTTTTCGTCCCGAATTAGCAGATCTTCATGATCCTTTTCTGATGATGGATATGGACAAAGCTGTGGCCAGAATTCAGCTTGCCATCGAAAATAAAGAGAAGATTCTGGTGTATGGTGATTATGATGTAGACGGAACTACTTCCGTTGCACTCATGCATACCTTTCTTAAAAGCTTTTATGACCCCATTGATTTTTATATCCCTAACCGGTATCATGAAGGTTATGGGGTTTCCCAGGAAGGAATAGACTACACCCGCGAGACCGGAGCTACCCTTATCATTGCCCTCGATTGCGGGATCAAGGCAATAGAGAAGGTGAAATATGCAAAACATCATGGGATTGATTTTATTATATGCGATCATCATAATCCGGGAGATGAGATTCCTCCTGCGGTTGCCGTTCTGGATCCCAAGCGATTAGATTGTTCATATCCCGACAAGGATTTATCCGGTTGTGGAGTAGGTTTTAAATTGATCCAGGGATTCGCTGCCAAAAATAATATCCCATTTGAAGATCTGATTCCATATCTTGATCTGGTGGCTGTTAGTATTGCGTCTGATATTGTTTCCGTTACCGGGGAAAACAGAATCCTGGCCCATTATGGTCTGAAACAACTGAATAAATCTCCTCGTACTGGATTAAAGGTGATAATTGAACTCGCGGGAATAGTTGGAAAGGAGCTCACCATTGATGATGTTGTATTTAAAATTGGTCCACGGATTAATGCTGCCGGAAGGATGGAATCCGGAAATTCTGCAGTTAGTCTTTTGATTGCAAAGGAAAAAGAGAAGGCAAAGGAAATAGGAGCCCAGATAGATGCATACAATACCGATCGTAGAGATATTGATACGAGCATTACCCAGGAAGCACTCGACCTCATTAACCATGACCCTGAACTCCAGAAACTAAAAAGCACAGTTCTTTTTAATCCAACATGGCATAAGGGGGTAATTGGGATTGTGGCATCAAGACTGATCGATTCATGGTACCGGCCTACTGTGATCCTTACTGAATCAAATGGTTTTGCTACCGGATCTGCCCGCTCTGTATTTGGATTTGACCTGTACCAGGCTGTGGACGCCTGCAGTGATCTGCTCGTAAATTTCGGGGGACATAAATATGCAGCCGGATTAACATTGAAGGTGGATAATATACCTAAATTCCAGAAACGTTTTGAAGAAATCGTTTCAGAGACCATTACTCCTGAGCAGATGATTCCGGTAGTTGAGATCGATACTGAGATACCCCTGAGTGAAGTAAATGATAAATTTCACCGAATTCTCAAGCAGTTCGAACCTTTTGGTCCGGATAACATGGCCCCGATCTTCCTTACTGAAAATGTCGTTGATAACGGAACCGGCAAGATAGTTGGGAATACAGGAGACCACCTGAAAATGAACCTCATCCAGGAGGAGGATCCTTACAAAGTTTATCCTGCCATAGCTTTCCAGATGGGCAACCTTTACAAAAAAATCAACAATGGACAGGGTTTTGACATTTGCTATTCGGTCGAACAGAATGCCTTCATGGGCCGCACCAACCTGCAGCTTAACATCAAGGATATGAAGTTCGACTGATCCTATTCAATGATCAGCTTTCCCCTGTAAGTTTTATCTCCTTTAATATCGATTAAGTACAATCCTTTTTCCAGTCCATCCCTTTTTAGAATGAAATCCTTTGTGGTGATGTTGTCTTGCATTCTTAACACTTTGCCGGACAGGTCCATCAATGTCATCCTGTAGGTTTGGTTACCAGGATTCGGGAAACTTATAATGGTGGCATGTGTGAATGGATTCGGGAACGCACTCACAGCTCCTTCGCTAAGTCTCGGAAGCCCTGTGGTCTCATCAATATCCAGGATTTGTATTATGAATGGGACTTCACAGTAGTTTCCCTCTTCATCGGTTGATCGGATGCGAACTGAATATTGAGCCTTTGTTTCAAAATCGAAGAATTCGGATGCCATTAGCAAGTCCCCCACCAGGGTAAAGCTGAAATTATCATCATCTCCCTGACCTGGAACAAACTTGTAGGTATGGGAGTCGATGGTATCCAAATCTACTGTAAGCAACTTACCGATCATCGTCCCGGGATTGCTCTCTTCCAGGATTGAGCTATTTGTAATGGTAATGGTATCTGGAGGTAATTGTCCCGATTTAAGCTTATTGTCATCCATATTCGACAGGGAGTGATTGTAGGGCCCGGTTTTGGCCTTCTTCCCGGATCCTTCTGGATAGCATGGATCTGGTTTCTCAACGGCAATTCGATAGTAATGGTTTTCTATTTCTGTATCCCTGTCCGTCCATGATTTATTTGTGGCAGAAAGAGATTCAACCTCGTCAAAATTCAGTCCCGTGGAACTCCGATAAATGGTGTAGGTCTGATATTCAAAACCGTGATAAAAATCCCATTGCAGGTTGGTTGCCTCATTCTGCAAATCAGCTGACACAATAAGATGAATTGTTTTGTGCGGCTTAGAGAGATCAATGTCCGTTTCAAATCCCGAAGTATCAATAGCGGTGATCTTATACAAGTATGATCTTGCAGTCGGATCAGCCGCTGTATCGACATATATGCTGAGCATATCATAAGATTGAGTAGTCATGAGATCATAGATTCCGGCTGCAGAACTTTCACGGTAGACATTGTATGAAAGAATGGGAGAGGAGGACTTCTTTTCCCATACAATCAGATTATTGCCGGTTTCAGGATCAACTGTTACTATGCAAAGCTGTGGGACCAGGTAAAGGTTAACTGGTCTTGAAGTATCTCCACCGCAGGAATTTGATACAAGGCACTTATAATATCCTTCATCCATGTAATCTGATTCTGATATAGTCAATACATTTGAAACCTCACCTGGCAGGTCCGTCCCATCCTTGCTCCATTGAAAGATTGGCTCCGTTCCCGCTGCAGAAACAATTAAATTAGTTTCTGCTTCATATTGAACCCATATGTCTCCAGGCTGGGATAAAAGTACTGGGGGAGACTTTACCCTTAAAAATGCAGGGTTGCTTTTGATAATCCCGTATGCATTCCAGACAATGCACTGGTAATTTCCGTCATGCTCTGGGGTGACGGAGTCAATTGAATAATAGTTTTGGGTTGCATCAGTGATATCTTTCAGATTATGTTGCCATTGAAAATAAGCATCACCAATAACATTTACGGCAAGCTGGACTGATTCACCAGTGCAGTTAATATAATTCAGGGGTTGCTCTGTTATAACTGGTAATCCCGACTGGTTCTCAACAGCACCCATGTCAATTATTTTTGCATGGATTCTTGGATTTCCATAGATATCAAGCGGTAATATATCTTCTTCCTCTGTGAGTGGATTCCCGGAATTTACAGACGGAGAAGTAGCTAAAAGTGACCAATCTGCAACATTACCCTCAAAATTTATCCCTGCACTGTCAGTAGGTTGAATAAAACCGGGAGAGGTACTAATATTATTCTCATACTTCCCGGGATATTCCACAGATCCTCCGAACAATACTGACTCTATACCTCCCTGGATATTCGAATACAGAATGTCCGGGTAGGAACTTTCGTTGAAAACGGATATTTGAGAAGTCTCAGATGCCGAGACATTCCCCCAGAATATTGAATTTTCAATATCAATTGATGTTCCTCTAATGCCTATGCCTCCTCTAAGCTGACCTGCATAGTTGTTTGCAATGGTATTGTTCGTGATCATCAAATTGCCTGCAATAAGATAAATGCCTCCATAATACTGAGCCATGTTATTACAAATTATATTGTTTACCAGAAGGATATCTTCATCGGTATAGCCGTATATTCCACCGCCTGTATTGCTGGCTGAGTTATTACAAATGATATTTCCGCCCAGATATGCTGCAGTCTCCAGTTTTAATCCCCCCCCACTTTTGGCTCTATTTTTTGAAATTAAGTTTCCTGTCAAAATTATACGGGAATCATTATAGGAGAATAATCCACCGCCTCCAGATCCAGCCACATTATTACTGATTGTACAATTTTTAATAATTGGTTCACAAAGTACTACAAGGATGCCACCACCTTCCTGAATGGTCTTATTATCTGAAATAATACAATTATCAATTGTGACATTTGATCTTGCCAACATTATTCCTCCTCCCGAGCCTGCCATGGCGTAATTCTGACTTATTGTTGAATTATGTATTGTTATTGGAGCCCCATCGCAGTAAATGGCACCTCCCGAGCGGGCAATATTGTTCACAAAACTTGAATTTGATATTAACAGCCTGTAGCATAAAGCTGCATATATCCCACCACCTGAAGATTCTGAACCAGTCCCATTTATTTTTTTCCCATATTCAAATCTTGAATACAAAATTTTTGAGCTGTCATTCGTTGCATAGGAGTAAAACTCAATACCTCTCCAGGCTCCATCGCCTGAGGAAATATCTGAGAATCCGGTGGTGTCTGCAACAGTGAAGATTATTGAATCGCTCTCTGTTCCCAATGCTAGTAGAGTACCGTGAACCTCTATCTTATAAGGACCCTGAAACTGTACCAGGGTGCCTGCATTTATTGTTAATGTCTGCTTATCGAGTATGGTTATATTACAATTTACCTTTACAGTATCCGCAGTCCATGTAATATTTTCTTTAATGGTATCACAGACCTCCAGAGACGGTTGATAGAATTCATATGCCCCTATATCAACCTCACCATGGGAGATTCGCTTGTTATTCCCAAAATCAGTGTCAGGCAAATAAAACTCTGAGACGGAATAGGTTCCCTTATTAATGCAAGGTGAATCAAATAATAGGGACCAATCTGCTCCAAGAGGGTCTGTCAGATTTCCAGCTTCATTGGAAGCAGATACAAAACCTGGCAATGTGTCAATACTGTTCCGAAAATCCCCAAAAAATACGGATCCCGGAACAAGTCCTAGATCGTTTGTATTTCCCTGAATATTACAATTATAAAAATTAATAGAAGGATTAAAATCCTGAAGGAAAACCTGGTTTCCTTCCTGCAGGGCTACATTGCCCCAAAAAATGTCATTGTAAAAAACAGGTTCTATTTGTTGGTATACATAAATCCCTCCTCCTATATCGGCTCTGTTATAGCAAATTGTATTATTTATTGAGGGCAAATCAGTGCCATATAAATATATGCCCCCGCCTTCACCCTCAGATTCATTATTTGAAATGATATTATTTGCAAATACCGGCTCGCAGATCTGGAAAAAAATTCCTCCACCTCCCAGTCTTCCATGATTATTAATGATCAAATTATCAATAATGATAACTTCAGTAACGGAGGCGCCTATTCCTCCACCCCTGGAATATGCTGAATTATTGTATATTTTGTTTTTAACTATCCTTACATAAGAATTAGATACATAAATGCCTCCTCCATCCAAACGGGCATAATTATTTCTAATGATGCAATTTGAAATATGCAATCTGGAATTTGACTGGACACATACACCACCACCCCGAGTATCTTCACCACCTCCAGACTGTGCCTTACTGTATTCAATAATACAATAATCAAGAATGGAAGTATCCGTGGCGATCGGAGCTGTAATCCTGATCCCATGCCATGATCCTGCTTCCGTATTCATATTGTGGAATTCTGTAGTATCATTGATGGTGAAAGTAATGGGTTTGGACTCGCTGCCAACCGCCTTAATAGTCCCGTTAACATTAAGTGGATAATACCCCTGGAATTCCACATATACTCCGGGTTCAATTGATAAGGTAAAATCCTTGCCAACGGTAATAGTACTGTCCACCTTAATGGTATCAGCAGACCAGGTGGTATTTTTGGTTATTTCACCTTTGACCCTGATAGTTGTGATCTGGGCAGAAGTATTGCATGGCAGGATTAAGTTGATAGCAATACTAAAAAATATACATATTAAAATTGCACGTATTGTCATAGTAAAGGTATTGGTATATGCAAAACTATTTGATAAGAGTAGAATTCAGGTAGAGAAAGGTACAAATTATAGACGATTCATTCATTAAAATTCAATAGAATGCAGGGAGCCGGTGGCGAAGGTCTTCAGATTCAGTAGTTTCAGAAATTTGAGGCTTCTAATATGAAATTCAGCTACAACTTTGGATTATTAATTGAGTCGCTTAATTTTAACTGGTGTAAACCAAGTTCTGTAAAAGTCAAACTTAAAAATGGAGATCATGAATATAGTGTCAGGAGAAAGGGTAGGACCCAGAATCAAAGAGTTTAGAGTAATTCCCATTGCCATAAGCGATCCTCCATTATTAAATTCTGTAGGAGTACATGCCGCATATGCTTTGCGGACAGTCATCGAACTGATTACCGATGATAATATTTCTGGTATAAGCGAAATCCCCGGTAATATTGAAATCAATGCATTGTTGGAAAAATCCAGGGATGTGGTTCTGGGTGCTGATCCGTTTCAACTCAATAAGATTCGTGCAGATATTTTTAGCAGATATGGTGCCGAAGAATCAGAAAGCAGGGGTGATAATCCCTGGGACAGCCGGAAACTGGTTCATGTTTACAGCGCCATTGAGGTCGCATGTCTTGATATTCAGGGTAAGGTCTGTGGCAGGCCGGTTGTAGATCTGCTGGGAGGTTTGTGTCGGGAGACAGTTCCGTTTAGTGCTTACCTTTTTTATAAGTATAAGGGCGCCGGAGGATCCCTTGGTTACGAAATTGATCCAAATGCAAAAGGTTGGGATTTCGCCAGACAGGCTGCAGCTGAGAATTCTGAGGAAATCATTGTGCAGGCCCGGGCCATGATGAAGGAATTTGGATTTAAATCGATCAAGCTTAAAGGTGGTGTATATCCACCAGAAAAGGAGGTTGATGCAATAATTCAGCTCCGAAAATCCTTCGGTCCTGATGTCCCCTTGAGATTTGATCCAAACGGGGTATGGAAAGTTGAGACATCCATAAAATACGGCAAAAAAATGGAAGGTATCCTCCAATACCTTGAGGATCCTACAAGAGGGCAGGAAGGAATGGCCAAAGTCAGACGAGCCCTGGAAACACCTCTTGCCACAAATATGTGTACCACATCATTTGAAGAAATACCGTCAAGCGTAAAGCTCTGGTCTGAGGATATTATTCTGAGTGACCATCATTTCTGGGGTGGGTTAAGGGAGTCGGTAAGCCTTGGCAGAGTATGTCAGACTTTTGGAAAAGGACTTTCCATGCATTCCAATAGCCATCTGGGTATTTCACTCATTGCCATGGTCCATATGGCAGCTGCCATACCCAATTTGTCGTATGACCTGGACACCCATTATCCCTGGCAATCGGAAGAAATAATTGAAGGTGGAAGAGTAAAATTTGAAGATGGAAACGTGGCAGTGCCAAGGGAACCGGGTCTTGGAATTGAGTTGGACCATGCCGCACTTACGAACTTGCATAATGCTTATAAAAATTGTAATATCACACATCGGGATGATACTGCAGAAATGAAAAAGATTGACCCTGATTGGGAATTTCAGGCAATACGATGGTAGACACCCTGAACATGAGGTCGGTTAATAAGGAATGATAATTATTCCAACATAGTCCATTTCAAATTATGGATCCCATTTTTTTACTCTTCATTGGTCTTGCTGTAGTTATTGGCTGCATCCTGATATTTAAGCTGCATCCGGTTCTGGCTTTATTATTGGCCGCGATTGCAGTCGGATTGCTTACCGGTGAGGGCAATCTTATCAGGTTCACAGAAATTAAAGGAATGTCCACGGCTGAAGCTTCAGCCTTTCTTAATCAACCTTTAGGAAACAGGATAGCTGTAGCATTTGGAAGTACTGCTTCCAAGATTGGAATATTAATCGCCATGGCTGCAGTTATTGGAACCAGTTTGCTGCGAAGTGGTGCAGCCGACAGAATTGTCAGGGCTGCCCTTAAAGTTTTCGGTGAAAAAGGAGCTCCTGCAGCATTTCTGTCAAGCGGATTCACCCTAGGTATCCCTGTCTTTTTTGAGACAGTTTTTTACTTGCTGGTGCCTTTAAGCAAGGCCTTGACACTCAGGACGGGAAAGCACTACTTGTTTTATCTGACGACGATTATCGCAGGGGCAGCGATGGCACATTCACTGGTGCCACCAACACCGGGTCCCTTGTTTGTAGCTTCTGAAATGGGAGTGGATATCGGGGTGATGATGATCGGCGGACTGGTGGTTGGTATGTTTACCATTTCAGGTGGATATTTATATGCTGCATGGGCTAACAGGAAATGGACAATTCCACTCAGGGATACAGGTGATGTTTCCGTTTCAGAGTTGGAAGAGCTGATGGAAAAGGATGATAGACATTTGCCAGGGCTCTGGCTCTCACTCATGCCAATACTTCTTCCCATTCTTCTAATTTCGGGAAACACCATAAGCCAGGCTTTCCAGGCAGAAGGTATAATCCAATCCATATTTTCATTTCTGGGGAATCCTAATATTGCCCTTACCTTTTCTGCAGTTGTATCATTGGGTATCCTGGCTTGGAAGGAAACGGACAAGGAAAAACTGAAAAAGTATGTAACGGACTCCCTTCAAAGTGCGGGAATGATCATACTAATAACTTCCATGGGAGGAGCTTTTGGGGGGATCCTGCAACAGACAGGTATTGGAGCCCGTATCCAGGAACTGGCAAGTCAATATCATATTGCGATATTGCCGTTGGCATTTTTCGTAACCGCTGTATTGAAGACGGCGCAGGGATCAGCTACCGTGGCCATGATTACTTCTGTGGGAATATTAGGCGGACTTGCAAACCTGGGTGAGTTGGCTTTTCATCCGGTTTACCTTGCACTGGTTATAGGATGTGGATCCAAACCATTCCCCTGGATGAACGACAGTGGTTTCTGGGTAGTATGCAAAATAAGTGGGATGACTGAAAGTGAAACCCTGAGAACCTTTTCGACTGTTTTGAGTCTCATGGGACTTATAGGTCTCTTTGTAGTAATGATATTGGCAAAATTATTTCCATTCATATGAAAAATTTAAAAGAAAAATTGAATGCCGGAGAGGCAGTTAACGGATGCTGGTTAAACAGCGGTTCTGCAATCAATGCAGAAATTGTCGGCAAGGCCGGATTTGATTGGGTTACCATCGATCTTGAGCACGGTGTGGGTACAGAAAATAATTTATTATATCAACTTCAGGCATTAAGTGCAAGTCCAACTGTGAAGATCGTACGTGTTGAAGCTCTGGTGAGGCAACGGGTAAGCCGTCTGCTGGAATTGGGTGCCGAGGGAATATTATTTCCCCAGATACAGAATATTCAGGAAGCTAAACAGGCTATTTCGTATATGAGATACCCTCCTGAAGGAGTACGCGGCATGGCAACAATGTTCCGGGCCGTTGATTTTGGTCAGAGTTTTGAAGATTATTATGCCGGGGGAAAGGACAATATCCTTGGAATCGTCCAGATAGAAACCCTGGAAAGTCTCAATCACCTGGATAGTATAGCCAATCTTGATGGAGTGGATATTCTGTTTATTGGTCCAGCTGATCTATCTCTGGCACTGGGTATTTTCAGACAATTCGATCATCCGATGTATGTTGAGACTGTCAGGAAAATCAATGATGCAGCCAGAAAGGCTGGAAAATCCACAGGTGTTTTGATGGCAAGTCCGGATCAATACGAAAAATATTATGATCTCGGTATCAGGATGTTAGGCTGTAGCTCAGATTCTGTTTTTGTCAGCCAGGGGGCCTTGAATATGGCAGGGATTCTCAACGATCGAAGAGAAAAAAGCAAATAAAAAATATTGGGTTCCTAAAATGATGTCAATTTCCATGAATGATATGGGAGGGAGAAATTGATCTTCAATTAATTAGGTTAAAGGGCCAGGATTAAATAATACCAAATCATTGTGAAGTCCCAATATATCACAGGCAACCTGCTTTTTCCCGCTTGCTACATCCAGGATCATATGGAATAGTTCCCATCCCATCTCCTCGATACTCTTTTCCCCGGAGGCTATTTCACCAGCATCAAAATCTATCAAATCAAACCAGCGTTTACTTAGTTTGGTGTTTGATCCAACCTTAATAACCGGAACTGCAGATAAGCCGTATGGAGATCCCCTTCCAGTCATAAATACATGCATATTCATGCCAGCAGCGAGCTGCAATGTGCCGCAAACGAAATCACTTGCCGGGGTGGCTGCAAATGTCAAACCCTTCTGACGGATTTTTTCTCCGGGTCCGAGGACATCCACAATGGGACTCGTTCCTGATTTTACAATTGAGCCCAGAGCCTTTTCAACAATATTACTCAGTCCACCCTGTTTGTTCCCCGGTGCAGTGTTGGCAGATCGATCCACCTGACCTTGCATGAGATAATCATCAAACCACTTCATCTCATCCAAAAGAGCTTTCCCGATAGTGGGATTAATGGTCCTTGGAACAAGCAAATGAGCAGCATCCCTGACCTCTGTCACTTCTGAAAACATTACAGAACCGCCAGCTCGGACAATCAGGTCTGCTGCATATCCAGCAGCGGGATTTGCAGTTATTCCTGAAAATGCATCGCTGCCACCACACTGCATGCCAACCACTAGTTCTGAAGCTGGACAAGTTTCTCTTTTACGTCTGTTAAGCTTTTCCAGGCGTTCCTCAGCCATTTTCATAACCCCCTGAACCATCTCATCAAAACCCTGAAAGGATTCATCCTGCATATACAGGATACTGGAATTCTTAAGATCTTCTTTGGAGTTTTTTTTGACCGGGCTTTTAGGAATGAGATCCTCTGGACGCAGCTTTTCGCATCCCAGTCCAATTACCATTACCTCACCTCCGAAATTGGGATTTGTAATGATATTACGTATGGTTCTGATGGGAACGATGGCTGCCGGTGCGTGAATGGCCACCCCACATCCATAGGAATGAGTAAGCGGTACCACATCATCCACATTGGGATATTTAGGAAGTAAATCCCGTTTTATTTTTTTCACCACATGTTCGGCCAGACCGGCAACACATTGCACACTTGTTGTAATCCCCAGAACATTCTTTGTGCCCACAGATCCGTCGGGATTCTTATATCCCTGAAAGGTATATCCTTCCAATGGCTCAAGTTGCAATTCCCGGTGTGCAGGCAATGGGATGCTTTCCAGTTCGGGAGGCGTAGGTAATAATATTTTTGATTCCTGCACCCATTCACCTGCTTCCATTCTGCCTTTTGCAAATCCTATAGTCTGACCGTATCTGATAATATCTTCCCCATCCCCGATCTTTCGTAATGTCACCTTATGTCCCATTGGTATACTTTCAATCAGACTTGTGCCATCATCTAAAACAGTACCCTTGGGTAAACCGGAACTGTTCACCACAATTCCAACATTATCCTTTTTGTCTGTAATAATTACGGTATTATCCATGGTCAGTTAAATAAAGGGAAAAACTCTGGAAAGAATCATTATTGCAACCAGTCCTGAAATGCCCATTATCATCAATAGAATGGAAAAATGACGAACCGTTTCCTTTTCTTCCATACCGGCCATCTTAGTAATAATCCAGAATGCACTGTCATTCATCCATGCAAATATTTTCGAACCACATCCGATCGCTAAAGCCAGATAAACAGGATGGAATTGCAGATCAGCCCCGCCGATACCACTCATTACACCGATGGCAGTCACCATGGCTATGGTAGCAGAACCCTGAGCTGTACGTACAGCTGCAGTAATGAAAAAGGCCAGCGGCAGTAGAGCCATCTGATAATTTGCTGCTAATTCCCCAACCCGGATACCAATTCCTGTCTGTTGAAGCATTTGTCCAAATGCCCCGCCAGAGGAAGTAATCAGGATGATCATTCCTGCACTTGTTAAAGCCTCAGCAATAAATTTTTTAAACTTTCCAATATCCTTCAATCTTGACCAGAGAAGATAAATAGCTATGGTGGAAGAGAGAAACAGTGCAATGTTCGGATCGCCCACAATGGAGAGGGTCTTTGTCAGGCTTCCTTCAGCCAGCATACCTGAAACTGTGTTCCCAGCGATTAGAAAGATTGGAAGCAGGATGGGTAAGATAGAAATCCATAGTCCTGGTAACTCCTCTTTTCCCTTTTCAGAAAAGTGTTTTAGATCTTCAATACTGATGTCAGGTGTATCCCGCATGGGTAAATCCCATTTTCGGTTCGCCCAGAGGGCATATGCGTATCCGCTAAGCGCCGTGATCAGTCCAATGCCTAAACCTCCGATAATCATAACCC
>JAUUZM010000154.1 GCA_030589965.1 Bacteroides sp. | reverse complement strand
TCATCCCTCGGTCCTTTTTGACTGTGTCATAGGCATTTTTCACCTTCCTGAATTTCTCCCCGGCAGCTTTCCTGATATCCTCACCCAGATAAGCTACTTTGTCGGGATGATATTTATTGGCCATTTTGCGGAAGGCCTTCTTTACCTCATCATTGTTCACTGAAGATTCAATCTCCAGTATCCTGTATGCTGCATCCGTGTCCTCATAGAACATGGCTTTGATAGACCCCAGGTCTTTGGCAGAGATCCCGAGGTACCCGGCAATCTTTTCTATGACCCCGACCTCTTTGGGATGTACCTTACCATCTGACTTTGATACGCCAAAGAGGAAATGAAGTAATTGGAGCCGTGATGAATGGTCCAGGCGATTCTTGATCTGGTAGCATACATCCCGCAAAGGGATCTCCTGCCTCAGCAGGTCTCGCAGATAGAGCATAGCCTCCTGCGATGCAGCCGGACCGAAACTCTGGGAAAAGTATTGCCTGACATATTCCAATTCGGTTTTCATGATCCTTCCGTCAGCCTTCATAACTGCCGCCGTTAATGTCAGTAAGCTCATGGTAAAATCCCCGTGGGTAGTCCCGGAAAAAACACGAGGCTTTCCATCCGAGCGGTCAAACATCGATCCGACTACAAATCCCAGTACACCGCCAAGAGGACCCAGTAAGGCCCATCCTAAACCACCACCGATCCATTTACTATATTTTCCCATAGCTGATATCCTGAAGTATCAAAGATAAATATTTCCTGCTATTCATGATTTCTTCAAAGCAAGTTCCCTGATAATTTTATCCACCTTGAGCACTTGAGGGATAACAAAATCATTTTCATTATTACGAATGATAAAATCTGTATACTCTCTTCCCTTCCCTGGATCCATCTGGCTGGCCATCCGGGTCAGGACTTCTGCCCTTTCTAACCCGTCCCTCCTGATAATTCGTTCTATCCTTGTTTCAACAGCTGCATTAATAAGGATATTGTAATCCAGTTCCTTCCAGGCTCCTGTTTCAAACAGCAGGGCAGCCTCTTCGATAACATATGGAGTCCCGCCCCGGGTATGCACCCAACTTGCAAAATCAGCCCTCACGGCCGGATGTACCAGAGAATTAACAAATGTGCGGGCATCCGGATCTGAAAATATCCTGTTTGCCAGATATTTGCGATTCAGTTGCTCATCCTGAAAAACCTCTCCTCCAAAGTACTTCACTAACCCGGTCCGGATGCTTTCATTCTCGCCCATAAGCCGCCTTGCCTCAATATCTGCCTGATAAACAGGTATTCCCAGATTGCGGAAAACATTACAAACAATTGATTTACCACTCCCTATCCCACCTGTGACTCCCACCCTAAACATCAGCGCTCAACGATATATTCTACACTCTTGGGAGTGAAATTAACAGACTGGATATATACCGGCATTTTGATGATCTGGACCTGTAGTTTATTTCCCAGCATATTGCCCACTTCTGCATAGTCAATAACTGCCCTGAACAGATGTTCATTCAGGGTTTCATAGGCACTCAGGCCAATCTGGCAACTGACCGTAACTGCCGGCGGGAATGGCCTGAGAAGGAGGGATTCCGGCATATTTATCACCTCAATCCGGACCTTCACGCTTGCTTCGGTGAATTTCTCAATGGGGACCTGTATCCATACCTCAAAAGGATCGAATTCAACTTTATGCAAAGGCTGCATCTCCAGTTCCATATCGAAACTCCTGCTGGCATCGGACATGATGACCGCCTCTGTGGCCACTACCTCGATGGTGTCTATAATCGTTTCCGGTCCGGATATGGTGACACTATCAGGCTCCACCAGGTAGGGGCCAACCTGCATATACTGTTTTTCAAAGCTGATATTAATGTCTGGTTCAACAGGGACCTTTTTACTTGCCTTGTCAGCAAACTGGAAGAAGAGTGAATCCGGACTGATATTCAGGATCTCGATCTCTGATAATTGTTTGGCAATCCTGTCCTTAGCATAACTTGTCAGGATATAAAGGGTGGAGGGATCACCAAGAACCGTGTTCAGCGAAAAGGAATTTACATCAAATATGATGGGGTCGATGCGGGACTGAAGCTGATATCTAAGCAGGGTGTAACCACCTGCAATCACGCTCAGTTCCAGCTTGTCAGGAATGTCATTGACGAGCACCTTCTTCTCCGGAAACCTCATATACCGGACAGGGTATGAGATGGAGGCCTCATACTCCTGATTCATGGCAGTCAGGAACCAGAAAAGTACAGAGAGTAAGAGGAAGAAAAAAAAGACAAGCACCCTCCTGTTCAAGGTAATCTTTTTCCTGCGTGATTTCCTGGTCATGCCCAGGAGATCTGCCAATATTCTATTGCCAGGGGGTTGATCCTGCATTCATCAGTATTTGGACAGGTTAATACTGTTCTCCATCGAGGGAATAAACCTACTTCTGGGAAGCCAGATCTGTATTGTCTTTCAGAATTGCGTTCTTATCAATCTTGATCCTGACATTATCCGCTATTTCTACGGTCACTGTCTGATCTTTGATATCCAGCAACTTGCCGTATATACCACCTGTTGTCACAACTTTGTCACCTTTGTTCAGGTTTTCCCTGTAACTTTTAAGGTCTTTTTGCTTTTTCATCTGTGGCCTGATCATAAAGAAATAAAATACAACAATGATCAGCAAAAGAAAAACAAAAGATGGGACCGGACTTTGATCCGGGGATTGGGGCATAAGGAAAATCAACATTAAATTATTCATCACAATTTCAATTTATGTAAATATTAAGATTCTTTTCTAATGATATCTGCTTTAATGGTAAGGTATACTAGCTGGACCTTCCCATTTGTTCTTAGCGTAACTGTCTTGCTCTGCTGCCCCATCCTGCCGGATGAATCGAATACGACTTCGACAGATCCTTTTTCACCAGGGGCAATAGGTTCCTTGCTGTATTTCGGAACGGTACATCCACAACTTGCACTGGCATCCATAATGACCAGTGAGGCATCTCCATCATTGGTGAATATGAAATTATAGCCCACCTTCTCACCCTGCAGTATCCTTCCAAGGTTATGTTCGGTTTTCTCAAACCTGATATCCGGCTTCAATCCGGTTTTATCTGCAACCGTCCCGGAAATCTCGGTGGATTTTTGATTCGTGCAGGCAGCCCCGAATAGGAGTAAAGTCAACAGTCCAGTAATGTGTAATAACCTCATAAACGATTCAGAAAGTGCAAAGTAACAATAATTTTAATTCAACAGCAATAGCTTATGTTCAGACTTCACCGATCAGACCACGTCCGCTCTTTTTGATCCTCCCTTCCTTTTTCAATCCTTTAATTATGTTATCGAGGATACCATTGATGAACTGGCTGCTCTTATGTGTGCTGTAAAGCTTGGCTATTTCCAGGAATTCATTGATGGTAACCTTGGTGGGAATGGAGGAAAATTCGATGACCTCAGATATGGCCAGCTGCAGGATCAGACTGTCGGTAAATGCGATCCTGTCCAATTCCCAGTTATTAGCAGATACCCTGACCATCTCCAGGTATGGTACTTCATTCTTAATGGTTTTTCGCAGCAGGGTCCTGGCATAGTCCTCGTCATCCTCTTCCTTGAACATAGGCATTAGGGATCCCCCGCCGGAATGATCTGCAGTGAATTTCTTCAATGTTTTAACGATCATTTTAATGACAAAATCCACATCACCAATCCAGAATATACTCTGTTCTTCAAGGTTTACATAAAGATCCTCATAATTCATCACAACATCGCTGTAGAATCTCTCCACCAGCTTTTTATCATACTGATATTCCCTCTCCGTTTCCTCCATGTATGTATGATAGAGGTCAGATTCGGCAAACAAAAGGAAAAGGTTTTTGATGATCTCCGGATACTGCACCCAACTCACGGAACGCTTTTCCCGGTACTTTCGAAGATCCCTGTTTGCTCTCAACTGGGCGGCAAGCTGGTTTTCGATAAAACGGGTGTTGGGATGCAGATCAGCCTCTGTTGGCACCTTTTTCTGTTTTGCCAGTTCCATCTTTGATTCGGCATAATCGATCACATCCAGGATCAGCAAAAGAAGCAGATGATACAGCTCATAGGATTTTTGTATGCTATGCAGGAGTTCCTTCTCGGTACTTGCATAGTTTTTACCCTCCACTTTATGGTAGGCATATAATGTTTGGAAAACCTTGATCCTTAACAACCTTCTGCTAAACATCCTTTATAAAGAACCAGTTAAAATGAAACGGAGGCAAAATAAGCGAATAATCTCCTTATACACAATCAATCAATTGATTATTTGCATATTTCTAAAATTATTTTCTATTTTTGACAAGCTAACCATACTCGTAACTAAATTTAACACTGATGGCAGACGGAACCGAAAAAAATGATGACGTTGTCAAGACTGATCGGGAAGAGATTTTTTCGAAGTCGGTAAGAGCTGGAAAAAGGACATATTTCTTTGATGTCAAAACAACAAGAAGGAATGATTATTACCTGACGCTTACAGAGAGCAAGAAAAGGTTCAACAGGGACGGCAGGTTTTATTTTGAGAAGCACAAGATCTTTCTTTACAAGGAGGATTTTGAAAAATTCACAGTCGGTCTGACCGAGGCAATCGAGTACATCAAGGAGAATGCCCCGGAAATCCTGGAAAGAGAGGAAATCGAAAGTAATGCCATGGAAACAGCCGGGCCTGTGGCAGAAGAGGCCATTGAGCAGGAAACCGTAAATGAGGAAGTAGAAAGTGAAACTACTGAATCGGCTGAAACAACCGAATCTTCTGTTGAAGAGGAAATTGGAGAACCCATTACGGAAAACTTTTCGAACGTAGAATTCGAAGATCTGGAGGACACACAGAAAAGCTGACAGGACCTGTCAGCTTTTCTTCTTACCCATATTTATCATCGTCAGGCAGATTGGCCTGTTGCTGTTTTTGTAAGAAATCCTTGATCTCTCCCAGGTTCAATTCTTTTACGTTGGTGATGATAAAATTAGACTTCATGAAGTCCCCGTACTGATTACATTCAATTATAGCGGACCGGAATACGTCTTTGAGGGCAACTTTCAGGGGCACAATCACAACCAGTGCTGCAAATTCCCCCAGAAAATCAATTTTCTCTATCTCGGCATCACATTTTGTAAGGATATCTTCAAACTCGTTGTTTATGATTTTCTTCTGTAAATCACTGAAACCAAGCTTCTCCTTGCCTATCAGCACTACAAAATACCTGAGTTTTGCCCCCTTGCCTCCCAGTCCGGTTGAAATAAATACCTGGTTCTCCTCCAGCAACTTGCTTTCAAGCAGCATCCTGCTTTCCTGAAGGGCCAGTATAGCCCAGTTCCGCAGTTCCTGGTGTCCCTCCTTCAGGTATTTTTCAATGGTCCTGTATGCCAAAACCTCCTCCAGTGAGGCAAGCTTGGCAAACAGTGATTTGCGGTCCCCCGCATCCTGATTGAAATCAAAGATTAGTTCTCTACGATCCATTACAGTCTCCTCATCCAGATCTTTCTTTATAATCCTGGAAAACTCAAAATATTCCATCTGCAGATCAATATCTATCTTTTCCTCAAGGATGCTGAATGTCCCTGGAACCTCTCCGAAGATCTCCTGGATCTTATCGTATATATTTTCGCCTTCCATGAAATAATTAAATTTATGAAAAGTTAAGCCTCAAGTCAATCTCTTCATCAAAACATGAAATCATTTGAAATATTGCGGGAGATTTGGGATTATATGAAGGGAGTTTAGTATTTTTAAAAACTACCATGGAAGTTATCAATAATATCAAAGAGAAAGCAGAGCACCTGATCCAACAGGGCTATGAGACAGATGCCGGGACTTACATCCGTCGTGGCTGGGAAATTTTCCAGGAAAACATCGGGATGTTCATCGGGTATACCCTGATTACCGTCGCGATCTCTGTTGCTGCGTCCTTCATTCCTTTTGGATCACTCCTTGTTTCCGGTCCATTTACGGCAGGTTTTTACATCGTTGCCAACAAAATCAGCAAAGGAGAGCCTTATGAATTCGGAACCTTTTTCAAGGGTTTTGACTTTTTTGTTCCCCTCCTGCTGTGGACACTGATCGGGGGTGTATTTATTGCATTGGGACTGGTGGCTCTGGTTATTCCAGGAATCTACCTGGCTGTCGCCTATACTTTTGTACCCCTTTTCATCGTTTTTGGTAAAATGGAGTTTTGGGACAGCATGGAATTCAGCCGGAAACTGGTCACCAGAAAATGGTGGGATATATTCGGGTTTGTCTTGCTTTTGATGCTGATAAATATGGTAGGAGCCCTGGCATTTTTAGTGGGACTCCTCTTTACGATCCCAATTACCTATTGTGCCATATATGTTGCCTTTGAAGATATTGTAGGAACAGAATAAATTTAAAACACATGCAAAAGTTATTTTATTTACTCGCTATCATCCTGCTGAGTGGGTCCTGCTCATCGGGAACCAAAAAGTCAGAAACCACATTTGAGGTTCAGACCATCTCAGCAGAACATCTCACCCAGGTAAAATTCGATGTCAAGGGCATGACCTGCGAGGGATGTGAGAATGCGATCATGACCAGTATCAAGAAGCTGGATGGAATACAGGAAGTCAGCGCTTCCCATACGGCCGGAGAATCAGTGGTTAAGTTTGACTCAACACTTGTCAGACCGGAATTGATCTCAGAAGCCATCTCCGGTGCCGGGTACGAGGTAACAGGTTTCGAATAAAGAAAAATGGGGGATATTTTACTTACAGCAGGTGGTGCTGCCCTAATGATTGTGGGCATTATAGGCTGTTTCCTGCCCGTTATTCCGGGTCCCCCGCTCAGCTTTGTTGGCCTTCTCCTGCTTCACTTTTCCAGCTATGCTGAGTTCAGTTTCGAATTCCTCCTGGTAATGGGGGCCATCGCAATAATCGTTACCATCATGGATTATATCGTACCTGTCTGGGGCACAAAAAAATTTGGAGGGAGCAAGGCCGGTATGTGGGGGGCAGCCATTGGCCTGGTATTGGGATTGATCTTTTTCCCCCCGCTTGGGATAATTATCGGTCCCTTTGCAGGTGCTGTAATAGGCGAAGCCATAACAGGTAAGGATGCTGCCAGTTCTTTCAAAGCGGGACTCGGATCATTATTGGGACTAATGATAGGAATCGGGCTCAAATTAGCTGCTTCAATAGCAATGACCTACTATTTCATAAAAGAACTTGTCGTATAAAGATCTCTGGTCAGCTTCTGTCTTCATAACCCTTTCTGGAATGAGCCTTGGCCACAACCAGGTTCCTCTCATTTATTTCTCTCCTGTTGCATTCCTTGACCACTGCTTCTTCCTGGTCGTCATTCTCCATTTCTACAAACCCAAAGCCTTTTGATCGTCCGGTATACTTGTCCGCGATGATCTTGATACTTACTACTGTTCCGTACTCCTGAAAAAGTTCTTTTAGATCTTCTTCTTTTACCGCATATGGAATATTACCAACATAAAGTGTCATTATTGGAAATGTTGGTTTGTAATTGTTATACAAGTTAACAATTATCTAAACACAAAGTCAAGAGCAAAGGGGATAAATTACAAGTTTTC
>JAUUZM010000220.1 GCA_030589965.1 Bacteroides sp. | reverse complement strand
TTGATGGCTATCTTGAAAATACCCGGGAGATAGAAGAAAAGTTCAGGGAAGGGAATATCAAGCAGGTCATCGTCTTTGAACCCGGATTTGGTGAACATCTGATGAAAGAAAAATCAGCAGATATTCAGCTGCTCGCAGACGCCTCCGATGCCAACACCGCAAACCTGGTTGTGAACTACACATCAGCCATAATTCAGGATTACATGATGGATCTAAGACAGAATACCGGGGCGAAGATGCAAATCCTGCCAGAAACCCGGATGATGTATAATGAGAGCATGGCTGGCGCCTACATGTTTGTCCCAGGCGTTATGGCCCTGATTCTGATGATTGTATCAGCGCTGATGACTTCCATCACCATAACCAGGGAAAAAGAGGCAGGTACCATGGAAACCCTGCTGGTTTCGCCCCTGAATCCACTTCAAATCGTTATTGGGAAGGTTACTCCTTATGTACTTCTTTCATTTATAAATGCCCTGACCATTGTGGCTATGGGGTATTTCGTGTTCGGATTGCCTGTTCAAGGAAACCTTTTCCTGCTGTTATTTGAATGCCTGCTTTTCATCTGCGTAGCACTTTCACTTGGAATTTTTATATCCACACTGGTTGATACACAACAGATGGCCATGTTTTCTTCAATGATGATCCTGATGCTTCCGACCATACTTTTATCAGGTTTTATATTTCCAGTTGAAAATATGCCGGAAGTTTTACAGTGGGTTAGTTATATAGTACCTGCCAAGTATTTTATAATAATTGTGAAAAGTATTATGCTAAAGGGAACCGGAATGGCATTTATCTGGAAGGAAACCCTGGTAATGGTATTCATGATGGTCTTTTTTATAGGAAATTCAGTAAGGAGATTTAAAACAAGGTTAGAATAGAGATATGAGAACCATACTGTTTTTATTGCAGAAAGAATTTATACAAATATTCAGGAACCGCTTCATGCTTCCCATTATCTTTGCCATGCCTCTGGTGCAAATGGTTGTCCTGGTATTTGCTGCTACACTGGAGATGAAAAATATCGAGATGGTGATTGTGGATAAGGATCTTTCAAATACCTCCAGGAGAATGGCCGGGAAATTTGATGGCTCCCCATTCTTTGATATCAAATCCTATACATTTTCTATCGATGAAGCGGAGGACATTCTGAGGGCCAATGATGCAGATATAGTTATTCATATTCCCAATGGATTTGAGAGGGACCTGAACCGGGAGCAGGGGGTTTCTGTCCAGATCCTGCTTGACGCTGTAAATGCTACTACCGCCGGACTATCAAATGCCTATGCAACAAATGTGATAAGGGATTTTAATGAAAGGATCATAATTGAAAAACTAGGCCCCCTGGCCAGTGGAAGAGAACAGGTCAATATCATGCATTCTTTCTGGTATAATCCGGACCTTAATTATAAGATTTTCATGCTGCCGGGAATCCTTGTCATACTGGTCACCCTGATCGGAATGATGCTTACTGGCTTGAATGTGGTAAGGGAAAAGGAACTTGGTACAGCTGAACAGATAAATGTGACCCCTATCAAGAAATACCAGTTTATTACGGGGAAACTTCTACCATTCTGGATCATCGCCCTGTTCGAATTATCCTTCGGATTAACGGTTGGGAAAATATTCTTTCATCTGCCCATGGAAGGAAGCATAGCATTACTGTTTATTTTTGCTTCTGCTTACCTGCTTGTTGCCTTGAGTATAGGTCTGTTCCTCGCGGCGATTTCTGACTCCCAGATCCAGGTGATGTTCCTGATGTTCTTTTTCTTTTTGACTTTTATACTCATGGCTGGCATCTTTACACCTGTGGATAGCATGCCGGATTGGGCGATCAAGGTGAATAAAGTCAATCCACTTGCCTATTTTATCCGGGTTATCCGCATGATCTTGCTGAAAGGTTCGGGTTTTGCCGATATAGCAAGGGAATTCTATGCCTTGTGCATATTTGGAATCCTGATGATGCTACTTGCCACCTGGAGATACAGAAAGGCATCCTGAGCACTATTCAGCCAAAAGATCATCCAGATAAGCGGTAAAGAAATCACCGTTCCATTTTGCTGCTCCTGTTTTCCTGACGGCTATTTTACCTTCTTTCGTGATCAGGAAAGTTGTAGGGATGGAGGAGGACTGCAGTTTTTCAGGCAGGTTCCTTACCATGCGGTAAAATGGCATAGTAAATCCCTGCGCATCCATAAAAGTTTTAATGGTTCCCGGGTCCTCCTGGCTGGCCAGTATCATGGTAATTTTATCACCGTACTGATCATAAAGCTTTTGGATATTAGGCATTTCAGCCCGGCAGGGTGGGCACCAGGTAGCCCATACGCTTAGAAATACAATTTCTCCGCGGAATTCATTTAATGATATGGTGGATCCATTCATATCCGCAAGTTCCCAGTTATAGTCTTCATCACTCAGCTGCACCTGCCTGGATTCATTAATTAAGGAGGGGCGATGCATCATTACCTTATTAAGTCCAGTTGAAACATACTTCCTCGAAACGGGAAGAAGCATGGCCAGGATAAGCAGGTAGAAAAGAATGTCGGTCGTGATCTTGAATGTCGACTTCTCCTTAAAATATTTTTGTAAGCGCTCTTTAATATCCATTGGTGATTTTTTTAAGTGAGAGAATTCCAGGTTTAACCGGACTTGCTTTTAATACAAAATCAAAGCTGTTAATATCCAGGCAGAGGTAGAAATCAGTTGAAGGCGCATGCCCCTGGTTTGCGGCAATAAAAAACCGCTTCCCGCTTGTATTCCTGATGGTTTCAGCCATTGCATCAAAGTCGGGTTCTTCCCCTTTCAGCCTGGCCGAAATGTATTCAGCACAAAATGTGTCTTCTTCTATGGGGCGCTCAGCAGCGTAACCCATGCAAACCAGAGAAACGATTTCAGGATCAGCATTCCTGATATATTTCACAATGGCCTCCACATTAACGAAACTACCGGTAAGTATCTCATCAGCTCCGCTTGCATTAACCATTCCCCGGGTACCGGCACTGGTTGTCTGAACGAGAGTTTTTTCAGTGAAATCAACTGCTTCCACCTGGAAAGGGGAATTCCCGAAATTAAAACCTTCCACCATTCGTTCATTCCTTTCCCCCGTAAGGATCCTTTTCGGATCTTCTTCCTTCAGGCGGAATGCAGTATCAACTTCACCTGTGCAAAGAATTTCGGAAGCCCCGTTACCAAATGCATAGCAGGCAGTTGAGAATGCTCTGAAAACATCAATAATCACCGTCAGTCCCCTGGCCTTTTGCGCCCCTTCAACAAGTTGGAGAATTTGTATATCCACTACAGTATTTATAAGCGTTCAAAATTACAAAGATAAATGAGGGAGGAAAATTATTTATACTTTTGGAAGTGCTTAAGATGAAAGTATGAAGTTTAAAGAAAAAGTAATATGGATCACAGGAGCCGCTTCCGGAATCGGGGAGGCCCTGGCATATAAATCTGTAGAATACGGAGCCAAACTGATCCTGAGTGATATAAATAAAGCCGGACTTGAAAAGGTGGCAGGCAGGTGCAAAGAGATGAATGCAGAAGCCATTGCTGTGACATTGGACCTCTCCGACAGGGAATCCATTGAAGCTGCGTCAAAACAAGCATTTGCTCATTACGGACGTGTGGACGTACTCATTAATAATGGTGGAATCAGTCAGCGCTCCCTTGCACTGGAAACTCCCCTGGAGCTTGATTTCAAAATTATGAATATCAATTTCTTTGGTGCCGTGATCCTTACCAAACTGGTTTTGCCTTCCATGGTGGAACAGGGTGGAGGTGCTATTGCTGTTACAAGCAGTATCACAGGAAAATTCGGGTTCCCATTGCGCTCTGCCTACTCGGCATCCAAGCATGCAGCCCAGGGTTTTTTTGAGACCCTTGGAATAGAATTGGCGGATAAAAACATATCTGTTACCATTGCCATGCCCGGCCGGGTGCAGACCAATATTTCGATGAATGCCCTTACCGGGGACGGGACCCCTCATGGGGAAATGGATCCGGGACAGGCCTCAGGGATACCTGCAGATGTCTGTGCCAGAAAATACCTGGATGCGATTCATAAGAGGAAACGGGAGGCATTGATCGGCGGAAAAGAGTTAACCATGGTTCATATCAGGAGATTTCTCCCAAGACTCTTTTTCAAAATTGCAGGTAAAATAAAACCAGAATAGTCGAGAAGCTATAATTGCAGCTACACTCATTTTAGCATTCCCTTTTCCCATTTTTCAACACCGAGGGCCTTTTTACCTTCCAGGAGAGCAACAAAACTAAGCATGGCTTTACGGGCTTCGCCTACCGGGAAATAGAATAATTCCCAGTTGTCGCTGTCCTCTCCATCATGGTTGGGTATTACAAAATCAAATTGCCAGGCCATCTTCATTTCCCTGTACGCACTTGATGCGCGAATCTCGACATCATCCAGGTCCGTCATAGAGAGTTCGATCTTCTGATGAGTTTTCCTGCGAAGTTGTTTCCGTCGCATAATCTCGGTGATAAAATCAGGAATCTTAATGTTCCGGCTGGGTGCCTGGAAATATTTTATTTCCTCTCTTGAAAGAGGGGACATGAAAACGCTGAGTTTTGGGTAATCCTTCAGCATTGGATGAGTTTGAAGGATCTCTGAAACATAGGGATTACCCTCATAAAACACATTGCTCTTCTTAAGCATTGCAGAAAGCTCCTTCAGATTAAGGGCTTGCAGATCTCCTCTTACTCCCATAACCAGATAACTCCCATCCAGTCTGAAGGCCTCAATTTGCCGACGTTTGCGGAAATAGTAATCCTCACCCTCCATTTCTCCAGGCCTGGGTGCCCTGTCATTAAAAAGAACCAGTTTCTGCATGCTCTCTCTTAATCCAGGATAGAACCTTTTCATTGCTCTGTCAAGCGGACTTTTACCGATACAAGAAGGACCGGTCAGTATAATTAGCCTGTTCATAATAGAATTATTTTAAGGCATTCAAATTATATAAAATCCAGAAGATTCTCTTATGGTTTGAAGTATTATATTTAAGAAATATTTAAATGAACATATGAGACAAGGAATCATGCTGGCAGTCCTGTTACTGATAACGACAGCCGGGTATACACAAGTCGATAAAAAGATAAGTGAAAAGATCTCCGGGAACATAGAGAGCCATAAATCCCTGTATGAGCACCTTCATCAGAATCCTGAGCTTTCATTCAAAGAATTCAAGACTGCGGAAAAAATGTCGGGAGAGCTTGAGAGCCTTGGCTTTGAGATTACCCGGAATGTTGGGGGCAATGGATTTGTTGGACTGATGAAGAATGGACCGGGACCTGTAATCATGTTGCGTACTGACCTGGATGCGCTGCCACTTGAGGAAAAAACCGGACTTCCTTTCAGTTCAGGTAATCCTGGAATAATGCATGCATGTGGACATGATATGCATATGACTGTCTGGCTGGGGACAGCAAAGGTTCTTTCTGACCTGAAATCATCATGGAAGGGAACTCTAATGATGGTTGCCCAACAAGCTGAGGAAAAGAGTGGAGGAGCAAATGCCATGATTGAGGATGGTCTCTTCAAACGTTTTTCAAGTCCTGATTATGCTCTTGCTTATCATGTCTCAGCTGAGATGGAGGCAGGAACCATAGGATATATCCCGGGTCCTTTTATGGCCGGGGTTAATTCTGTGGATATTACTGTTCATGGGATAGGGGGACATGGCGCCATGCCACATTCTGCAATTGATCCGGTTGTTCTGGCTTCACGCATGGTACTTGCTTTTCAGACCATACCAAGCCGTGAGATCAGTCCATTAAAACCCGCTGTCGTTACAGTCGGTTCCATACACGGGGGCACCGTCCATAACATCATTCCGGATGAGGTAAAAATGCAGTTAACTGTCAGGTA
>JAUUZM010000212.1 GCA_030589965.1 Bacteroides sp. | reverse complement strand
TTAAAGTGATACTTTATGAATAGTATGTCATTTACTCCATCCATGTCCGGGGTAAATATTTCGGGTTCCAGTTCAAATCCCTCTGCTGGAAAACCAGTTTCTTCATGTTGAGAGTTCTTCCTGCCAGGTGTTCCAAAACCATCGTTTGAGGAGGCTGAATGCCAGTTCGACCTGCTCCAGGAGGGAGATAAAAAACTTATCCTTTCAAGAGTAACACCTTCCCCGGAGGGGAGTACACTATGATGCATATCCTTGTTATAATTCAATTCATCAATCAACTCCAGGTTTTTATCGAGTACAAGCAGTGATCCCTCATTATCACCCATGGTTGGTATATCCTGTACTTCTATGATTGTTTCAGGTCGATGGACTGAATAACAAGCACTCAGTGATTCTGCATCCTCTGTAAAAACAATGTAATCATCGGGGAAAAAAAGATGGTGCATGTTTAAAACCCGAACAGCTGAGGAAATCTCATTAGTTTCGGCATCCCTGTTTGCCAGGACAATATCTGCCAGGTCGAAAGTAGCTGGACCAGGATTATAGATTTCTACAAAATCGGGACAGAAAGGCATGGGGTTGAACAGCAGTTCCGAGATCAGGATCTCCGATTTTCCAGGCAGCAAAGGGATAGCAAACCGGTACCCTGCTCCAGGTACCATCTGGTTCCCTGAACAGTCCTCAATCCCTGGACCGGGCTCCAGGTAATAGTCTTTCCCAATTTTAAACTCTTCACCATAAACCAGGCTCAGCTCATCATTAAATGGGTAATTAATGAATATCGAATCAGGGATTAGGGATCGGCCATCGATACGCCAGTTTTCCGTCCATGCCTCAGTTGGAAAATTCTCCACAGAAGTCTGAGTTAAAGGGTTCATGGAAGAATGATCCATGGTCTCATTGAATTTTATTACCAGGTTTGTTGGGTCCTCTAAAAAAACCGAGGTGATCTCTGGTGGATTTTTGTCAGGCATATTTCGTTTAACCGAGTTTTCCTTCCCCGGGGTACCTCCTAGTTTATCCATACTGCTGCACCAGTTATCCCAACTATGGCAGTCCCTCGACAAATCAATGCGTTCCAAAGACCAACCACCTGAGCCATAGTACACATTCTCGTGCATTGCGGGGGTATATTCCATCCAGTCTATCAAGATTGATTGCCGGTCATATAAATATATTACGGATCCCCCATTTGAAAACATGTACCGGGAGCTCAGCCCAGCCATCTTATGAATCCCTTTCGAATACAGCTCCCCTGACTCCTTATAACATATTAAAAGGTAAGTCTCAGGAGTCAAATCATATGCTGGCAGGATAATGTCTTTCGTTTCTGTGCTGACAGTCCATCCTTCCAGTCCAATCCTAAAATCACTGCGATTATAAATCTCCAGGAACTCATATCCGGGTAGCCCAATCACCGGCTCAGGGTCATACAATACCTCGCTGATTAAAATATCTCCACGACTCACCCGGAACCATGTAAACTCCTCCCCCAGGATACCTGAAACATTGCCCTTCAGGTCAGGAATACCCTCTATTCTCAATATCTCTGCTTTACCCGATTCAAATGCATCCCCAAAAACCAGGTCAAGGATACGATCAGAATAAGGGATGACTGAATCAGGTTGTACTTTCAAGTCCGAATATGAATATCGGTATGTCATAATTGCCCGGGTTTGGTCTATAGCTTCTGAAAAAACAATTCTCAGGCTTTTGTCATTCAGTATTTTCAGTTCAATGATCGAGGGCGGGGTGATATCCCTTATAAAATTGCCGCTAACCTTAATGTCATCAAGCCAAAGCTTTCTATCCTGCTTTGAGCTGAATCGATAATAGATACCGAAATAATCCGGACTGAAAGGCAGGCTATCAAGTCCAAGACCGATCAATTTCCATTCCTCCGATTCCCCGGATTGGATATTAACATTATTAACTTTTGTCTCGGCGGCTTTGAATATCTGCCATTCCCCGCCAGAGGTTCTTTCTGCCTTTAATAATACGGACTCCGTTCCTACTTCTTCCTGCCAGTTCAGATTCGTTTCGGCAATGAGCTCTGTTCCTCCTTTTCTCATCCTCCACAATTTCAGAATATCATCCGAGCCCTTAAAATTCACTCCAAGAATGATGGAATTAGCATTACCTCCCGGTCTCATTTCCCGTTCATCCTGATCGGATATAAGAAATACAGCCCATTTATTTGATGAGGAAGGCAGGTATGCATGCCTGAGCTTAAATTGCCAGCTTGTTGATGATGTGATAATTTCCAGACTATCATACCCTAAGGAAATTCGGTCATCTCCACTGACTGAATCATCCAGGCAATGCCACAGGGAATAGGCGCCTGAGAGGACATCTGTATCCGTTGCGCACCATGCAGAATCCCTGCTTTGTTTCCAGGTTTCCAGTGAGCCGGATTCGAAATCAAGACTGAGCTGTGAACATGCAATAACAGGAAAATGTAAAAAAAGTAATAAGAGTCTTTTCATTTCAAAATATTATTACAAATTTTGCAGATCTTATAAATTGATCTATTTCATTGTCTAATTCTTTTAAATTGTAAAATTCATGAAAGTTGCTGTTGTTGGTGCTACCGGTCTTGTCGGTACTATAATGCTGGAAGTTTTGGAAGAGAGAAACTTCCCTGTTTCTACCCTTTATGCCGTTGCCTCTGAAAAATCGGTTAAGGCAGGTAAGGAAGTTATGTTCAAGGGTGAGAAACATAAAGTAGTAGGTATGCAGGATACTATCAATAATAAACCTGATTTTGCAATTTTTTCTGCAGGTGGTGGCACTTCCACAGAATGGGCACCGGCTTTTGCAGAAGTGGGTACCGTAGTGGTGGATAACTCTTCTGCCTGGAGAATGGATCCGACCAAACGTTTGATCGTACCGGAGATAAATGCAGATGTTATTGGTTCAGATGATAAGATTATTGCCAATCCGAATTGTTCTACCATTCAACTGGTAATGGCACTTGCCCCATTGCATGAAGCCTATACCATCAAAAGAATCGTTGTATCTACTTATCAGTCCGTCACCGGAACCGGGGTTAATGCTGTCCGCCAAATGAAAGACGAGCGGGCCGGTGTTGAAGGAGAAAGAGCCTATCCACATCCCATTGACCGGAATTGTATTCCTCATTGTGATGTATTTATGGAGAATGGGTATACCAAAGAGGAAATGAAAATGGTTAATGAAACCCGAAAGATCTTGCAGGATGACAGCATACAGTGTACAGCTACTGCAGTCAGGGTACCTGTAATGGGCGGGCATTCTGAAGCCGTAAACCTGGAGTTTGAAAAAGATTTCGATCTTGCAGATATTCACCAGTTATTGTCCGAAACGCCAGGTGTGGTAGTAGAGGACGATGTTGTTAATAATGTATATCCCATGCCCCGGTATGCCGAAGGTAAGGATGATGTATTCGTGGGAAGAATCCGTAGGGATGAATCAAAGGAAAAATGTCTCAACCTTTGGATAGTGGCCGACAACCTTCGCAAAGGAGCAGCTACAAATGCTGTTCAGATAGCCGAGTTCATGGTTGAGAAAGGATTGGTTAAGTCCCAGGGAGTCGGGGCTTAATACAAATAATCGTTATAGGGATAGCGCTTTGAGTGGATCTCCTTTACCTTCTGGTAGAGGAGATCTTTCATTTCCACGATATTGTCCTTTTGCTTTGCCGAGATAAAAACACACTGTCCGTTACTTTTTGCCATCCAGGTTTTTTTAAGATCATCCAGGCTCATATTTTCCCAGGTAGATGGACTAAGGTCATCCTCTTCCTTGACGGTATAACGGAAGGCATCAGTTTTATTAAAAACGATATAGGTAGGCTTTTCTATCGCCCCTATCTCTATCAAGGTCTGGTTTACGATATCCAGTTGTTCCTCGAAGCTGGAATGGGAAATATCCACTACATGGAGAAGGATATCTGATTCCCTTACCTCATCCAGGGTTGATTTGAAGGATTCTACCAGGTTATGGGGAAGTTTCCGGATAAATCCTACGGTATCGGACAATAAAAACGGCAGATTCCCAATAACAACCTTTCTAACCGTGGTATCGAGGGTTGCGAATAATTTGTTTTCGGCAAATATATTTGATTTACTAAGGACGTTCATGAGAGTGGACTTCCCAACATTGGTATATCCAACCAGGGCCACCCTGACCATTTTCCCACGGTTCTTGCGCTGAACAGCTTTCTGTTTATCAATCCGTTTGAGGTCATCCTTCAGTTTTGCGATTTTGTCACGTATGATCCTGCGGTCCGTTTCGATCTCAGTTTCCCCAGGTCCTCTCATACCAATTCCCCCGCGTTGTCTTTCCAGGTGGGTCCACATTCTTGTTAGCCTTGGGAGCAGGTACTCATACTGGGCCAATTCGACCTGGGTCTTTGCATGGGCAGTCTGAGCCCGTTTGGCAAAAATATCAAGGATCAGGTTGGTGCGGTCAAGTATCCTGCATTTGAGTTCCCTTTCAATATTGCGGAGTTGAGATGGACTGAGTTCGTCATCAAAAATAACCAGGTCGATATCGTTTTTCTGGACATATTCCCTGATCTCATTCAGCTTACCGCTTCCCACGAAAGTGCGGGGATCCGGAACATCAAGACGCTGTGTAAAGAACTTTTCAGGAATGGCACCTGCCGTTTCAGTCAGGAAAGCAAGCTCCTTAAGATAGTCCTCAACCTCCGCAGTATCCTGGTATTGTCCACGAATACCAATAAGTATGGCGGTTTCTGGTTGCTGTTTTGTAATGATGGGTTTTGGCATGCCTCTGTCCTTAAAGGGCAACAAAAATAGTATTTCATCCAGAGTTGCCAAAGAAAAAGACCGCCTCAGGTAAGATGAAGCGGTCTTTTAATATGTTTGCAGGTTTTGTGAACCTAATAGATAACCTGTCTGTTTTTCGAAATGCCCTCCCGGATTGCCGGTTTCAGTGTCTCGGTACACATGTGAAGCATTTCAAAATCAGTTGGGAATGGTGCAGCTTCACGTTCAATCATTTGCTTGGATTCAGCATCGAGGGCATTAATGTCACCGATTGCACGTGCCGAATGATGCTCAAAACGGTGTTCTGCTCCAATAGGCTCCTTCCTGATAAGTTTCTTCGGATTGTTTGACTGGATCTCGATATTTCCGTTGATCACGACGGACTTGAACTGATGGGTTTCAATAAGGGTACATTGCAGTTCCTTATAGCGCGGCAGCTTGATATCATTGCCTGAAGTGTCCTTCATTACATTTCCACCGGCATCCAGAACATAATCAAAGCCATCTTCGACCTTTTTCTTGAAAAGGTTATCCTTCTCCTTGACTTCATCGGGAGACATCATTATAGATTCAAGGTTTACAAATATCGTGTAATCGTAGGAGATGTTTTCGTTCAGATGCTTGAAATGGTACTCCACCCACTGGTTTTCAAATCCACGGGTGTCGATCTCCAGAAGATCAGCCTCCCAAACAGGATCAAGTTTTACATGGGTCATATTATTAACCAGCACATGCACCCTGCTGATGCCTTTGAACCTGGCTTCTTCAATTAATGGTTCAAGATCCGGGTACATTCCCCCTGAATATTGCTGGGCCCTGTTCATCTCATCCCAGGCTTGCCTGTAAGCTTCTTTAGTACCTGTTTTCATCAGGTTTTTGCCACTGTGGTAGAAATACTCAGCGGCCCTTCTCTTGGCTGAAATGATCTTGGCGTCGTAATCTACATACGGATACTCAATCTTCCTTCCGTTCAGATGCAAGGGAGTAACTGTACGCACCTGTGACTGCCTGTTCTTCATCCTGGTGTATATGGCGAAAACCTCTTCATAGTTATTTGGATTGTCTTCCCTTTCCAGGAAGGTTACCCTCTCGTTGTCCTGTTCATTGGCAATTTTATATGCCCTGTCCAGTGCCTCAATATTCTTTTCATTATCGGGGTCTTTGCGAAGCTTTTTCACCGCCGCGTTTATGGCTGCATCATAATTCCCTTTCTCCAGCATCTTTTTAGAGGAAC
>JAUUZM010000278.1 GCA_030589965.1 Bacteroides sp. | reverse complement strand
TTATGGAATCGCAAGGTACAAAGTATCCTTATCACCCATCAGCTGAGTATTCGACTTCCAGGGTTTTTGAGGGTTTTAGAATACCCGGTCTCACTCGGTATTAAGATTTTTATCAGGAAATTTGATCAATGTTGGATCCCGGATTATCCTGATGCATCGAATCTATCGGGAGAGCTCTCCCACCTATACAAACTACCGCAAAATGCAGTATTTATTGCTGCGGTTTCCAGATTTGAAAAGGGATCGCACGCTCAGTATTCCCGGGGGAATTCACCTGCCTCGGTTTCCCGAAGGGAGTCTGGACTGAGGAACAATTTGACAGGTGAATCAAAGGTTCCCACACTGGATCTGCTAATACTGCTGTCCGGACCCGAACCTCTGCGTAGCAGATTAGAGAAAATTGTGTTGAAGCAAGTTATGTCACTTGAATCGAATTGCGTTATACTGCAGGGGATTCCTGGAAAAGCCAAACGAACCGACCTAAGCTCAACAGTAACCATGTATAACCATTTAGGGGCAACAGAGTTGAAGAACATGGTGATATCTGCCAGGTTTATTATTTGCCGTTCTGGCTATACCGGCATAATGGACCTGGCCATTTTACGAAAAAAAGCACTTATCATACCAACACCCGGGCAAACAGAACAGGAATATTTATCTCAATACCTGGCAGGGCAAGGCATGTTTCTAACATGTCGCCAGGATGAACTGAGCCTGGAATCTGCGATTCATGATTTATCTGATTTCAATCCGGTATTTAACCTGCCTTCAGACGATCTGTTGGGGAATGAGCTAGCCAGGCTTTCACTGTAAAGATTCTGAATCGGGAATAACGAATGAGTTTTTTAGCAATTCTTCTACGGAATCCGACAGGCCAGATTTATTGACTTAAAACGAGGGTCAACAGGACAACTGAAAATCCCGTAAGGAAACCTGTGTATATCTGATCCGGAGTATGAGCTTTAAGTATTAATCTGGCAGTACCCGTTATCCCTGCCAATATGAGAGAAATAACCAGGTAAAACTGCAAATCTACCTTCAGATGAAATGCAAGGAATCCTATCCAGGCTACGAGTCCGCCCGCCCCAACCATATGAATGCTGATCTTATACCTCAAGGTAATCAGCAAGGTCACCAGGACAGACAATATACTAGCAAAAATAAAGGATCTGTAAATATCAAAATTGCTAACCTTCCCCAATAAGTAGTAACAAAAGATGAAAAAAATCAGGCAAACAATAAGTGGATATTGTCGGTCTTTTCTGTCGTCAAAATCAATATTGGAAATAAGTCTCCAATAGATTAAAAAGGGCATAAAAACTAAGGGGACAATAAAAGTTGAGAGAAATACAATTGAAATTACACTAATAAAAGGAGCTGAGCTTAAGTAAGCACCGATCATTTTAATAATCAGAAGTCCCAATGTAGGTATAATCAGTGGATGAAATATATAGGAAATCGCCTTGGAGATTTTTTCCATAATCAGGAGTTCACTGTTACAGGAGGTGCAAATATTGTTATCATAGAAAACTGAGGAATGGGGTTATAATTCTTTTCGTAGGCGGGCAACAGGAATATTGAGTTGCTCCCTGTACTTAGCTACAGTACGGCGCGCAATCTGGTAACCCTTTTCCTGGAGGATCTCAGCCAGGCGTTCATCAGTTAAGGGTTTACGTTTCTCTTCTGTCCCAATGCATTCTTCCAGGATCTTTTTGATTTCCCGTGTGGAAACTTCTTCTCCGGAATCTGTTTGCAGTCCCTCGGAGAAAAAATATTTAAGTGGAAAAATGCCGAAATGGGTCTGAATATATTTGCTGTTTGCCACCCTGGAAATGGTTGAGATATCGAGTTCGGTTATTTCAGCAATATCCTTCAGGATCATGGGTCTCAGAACCTTATCATCTCCCTCCATGAAATACTTATGCTGATAATTAATAATGGCGTTCATGGTATGCATTAAGGTGTTCTGCCTCTGCCGGATGGCATCAATAAACCATTTGGCAGAATCCAACTTCTGTTTTACAAAAGTTACGGCATCCTTTTGTTCCCTTGTCGCTTTGTCTTTGCTTGCGGTATATGATTGGAGCATCTCGCTGTAGGTCTGGCTGATTCTCAGATCTGGAACATTCCTTGCATTCAGGCTTAGCTGTAATTCACCTTCGTTATTATCGAGAACAAAATCCGGGACAATGTGCTGGATGCTCTTATTCTGTGGATCGCTGAATGAGCTTCCAGGTTTAGGATTAAGTCTGAGTATTTCTTCCAGGGCATTTTTGAGTTGATCCTCCTCAATATTCAGCCTGGTAATAATTTTATCGTAATGCTTCTTGGTGAACTCATTGAAGAAATACTTCAGAATCTTTCTACCAAGAGCAATTTCAGGCACATCCTGATTTCTTGCGTCCATTTGCAGGAGAAGACATTCCTGAAGATCTCTTGCGCCGACACCGATAGGATCAAAATCCTGTATCACCAGAAGTATCTCATGCAGTTTATCCTCATTTGTGGTAATATTCATTGAAAAGGCAAGGTCATCTACAATGGCAGTCAGTTTCCTTCGGAGGTAACCATCTTCATCAATATTACCAAGGATATACTGGGCAAGGAATTCCTGTTCCTCTGTCAGATTTCTAAGTCCTAACTGAGCTTCAAGGTGCTCATGAAATGACTGTCCGCCGGAAAACGGGATATCTTCTTTGCGGTCATCCTTTGAATAGTTTCTGGAAGCAAGACGGTAGCTTGGAATATCTTCATCGTTCAGGTAGTCCTCAAATGAAAACTCATCCTTATCCTTATCCTTTTCTCCATCATTGCTTATCTCCTCATCAAGTCCTTCCTGGTCTCCGGAATCCCTCTCTTCTGCTCCCTCTTCAAGTACCGGGTTCTCTTCCAGTTCCTTCTTAATCCGCTGTTCCAGCTGGAGCGTAGGAATCTCCAGCATCTTGATCATCTGGATCTGCTGCGGGGATAATTTCTGTAATAATTTCTGTGATAATCTTTGCTTTAGCATAAGCTCGCACACTACCTGTAAATACAAGGGAAAGATACGAAAATTACTAAACTCAGGAAATGAAAATTAGTAGGATCTTGCACCCCACATGAATTGTCCCATATGAATGACAGCCGCCCTTGGGTTCACACACATAACGGGAATTTTGGAGGTATTAGCAATGATCTGTTGCTCTGCGGCTCCAAGCACATAATCGGCAATGCTTATGTTCTTGGTTGTTGTAATTAGAATCAGGTCAGCTTTCTTCTCCTTGGCAAATTCAATGGTTTCCCTGGCAAGGTGAGATGACTTTTGGGCTGTATGGATTTCGTAATCAAGATTATTCTGTATAAGGAACTTTACAGCAAAAGTCAGATTTATGTTGACTTTCTTCTTTAATCCTTTGTCCTTAACCGGGGCCTTGAACAGGTAAACCTTACTGTCAAAATATTTTCCAAGGTATATTGCCCACTGCAGTTTCTCCTTGTTTTCTGCCCTGAAATCAATTGGAAAGACGATGCTGCTGAAACGAGCCTCGGTTGGGGGTTTATCCTGAATTACCAGAAATGGAACTGTTGAACCGACAATCACTTTAAGAGCCCAGCTTCCTGTAACTTTCTGTACCCCTTTAATTCCATGGGTTCCCATGATTACCATGAGGGCATCTGAATCATTCGCATACGAGGCTATCACCTTGAAAATACTACCTGTCAGCACAATCCCCTGGAAATCGAAATCATATTTCCGGCTTCGCTCTTCTACCTGCTTTTGAAATTCTGTTTTAATCTCATCCAGTTGTTCATCGCTGCCGGAATGGTCAACTATGTGGACCATCCGAATCTCATTATTTACATGTTTGGCAATCCGAAGTGCATGAAGAAGTGCATTCTCAGACATCTCGGTATTGTCCCATGTGACAAGAAGGGTGTTCCGGCTCTTTTCCATATTGAAAGAAAGTCTATTGATCAATAAAATTACATTAAAGTTTTAAAAACACTACTTTTGTACTTCATTTTTGCAAAATTATTAGACGATGAAAGAATCAGACAGGCCCAAGATCAAAGACTTGCTGGCCTCAAAAGAAATTGGAAAAGATTTTCTTCTGAAAGGATGGGTAAGAACCAAGAGAGGAAATAAGAATATTGCCTTTGTGGCATTGAACGACGGAACTACAATAAATAATATTCAGGTAGTAATTGATGTGCCTGAGTTTGATGAGTCAATGATTGATAAGATCACAACCGGGGCTTGTATTGCTGTAAACGGAACCCTTGTGGAATCTATGGGAAAGGGACAGACTGTTGAGATTCAGGCAAAAGAAGTTGAAATTTACGGGACCGCCGATCCTGAGATATACCCTCTTCAGAAAAAGGGACATTCAATGGAATTTCTCAGGGAAATAGCCCATTTGCGCCCCAGGACCAATACTTTTGGCGCGATTCTCCGGATGCGCCACCACCTGGCCTATGCCATGCATAAATATTTCAACGACAAAGGATTTTACTACCTGCACACGCCCATTATTACCGGGTCTGATGCTGAGGGTGCAGGAGAAATGTTCAGGGTTAGCACCCTTGATCCGGTTAATCCCCCACTTACGGAAGACAAGGAACTGGACTATTCAAAGGATTTCTTTGGAAAGGAAACCAACCTGACGGTATCCGGACAGCTGGAGGGAGAAACGGGTGCA
>JAUUZM010000285.1 GCA_030589965.1 Bacteroides sp. | reverse complement strand
GCGATATCCAGGGTAATATATGCCGCCAGCCAGTCCCGCACATTCTGTTGGTAGGCAAACCCAAGATCAATAAAAGTTAATTCACCTTTCAATCCCCCAAGATCAATCCCTCCAATATTGTCTATTTTATGAATTAGGTTTGCTGTTTGGCCTATTCCTGTCAGGGTGTAAAAATAAGTATCCGTAAATGGAAGCTTTGAATAGGTCACAGGTGTGAAATAATGTCCCCCGGCAGAAGGTCTCTTTATCAAAGAATCAGCCTGCGCATACCCAAATTCCGAGGAAACCTGAAGAAATGCTATTAAAAGCAAGAGCTTTAACAGGAGTCTATATGTCCAGGGACTATTCAATTTACTTTTTTATAACAGAATATATCTCCGTATTCCCCAGGGGAATGTGCAAACCCAATAAAAAATTAATATTGGTTAGTTTTGTTCTCGGAAGTACATTATTAATGTTAACTAAAGGGGTCGTAAGATCATTTATGCCCTGTAAATACTTTAATTCAAAACTTAAAAATGTGCGACCCAGGGGAATGATAAATCCAGCGCCGAACTGAGCATAAAAGTTAAAATCTGCAACTTCGTATACCGGAGTAGTGTTCAGAGTGGTGCCCAGGACGACATCCCCGTTGAAATCCACGGTATAATTAAACACCAAACCAGTGAGCACATAGAATCGACCGTTCCTTGACCAGACAACAGCATTGACCGGCAAAGACAAAGAATGCATACTAAAATTAGTACTGTCGATCACTTTGGTTCCTGAATCATTAAGAACAGAATATTTGGACCTAAGCAATTCATAACCTGGCTGAACGCTGAGGGCAAATCCGTTATTAAATCGATAATCTAATTGAAATGCAGAGAACAAACCTGTCTGTGGAGAGAAAAATCCAAATCCATTCGGGGGATCTCCGGAAAAATCCATACGTGCTGCACCGGCTTTGACACCCAATGAAACCTGTGCGTTTAGGCCAGGAAGTGCAATTAATACCAGAACTATAATAATCAGGAAGCGCCTCATATATGTACTTCAAAGTTATGAAAAAAAACAGGCCTGCAAACGCAACCCCGGCTAAAGATGATGCATCTTAACATTGACAATCAGCACTTAATAGAGTAACTTGCAAAATACACCCCGCAGTCATGAAAAGAATAATTGCATATCTGATACTTATTCCTGCTCTGTTGGCAATAAACTTCTCAATTTCTGCACAGAGCAGTTTCAGTCCGGATGGATATAAGTCTTATCTTGAATTAAATAAAAGACTGACAACCAGCCAGTTGCTGGATAAAAATCCAGCCAAAACGACCTATTATTCCTCCAGGGTCCATACTGCGGAGCTCAGTAAGATCCCCTGGTATGACAGTATTAACCGGGTTTTTAATCTTACTTCCACTGAACAGGATCTGCTTGCAAGTAATTTTTTCATGGTTTCCGAGAGACTATATTCCCATACCTGGCTGGATGCACTTGTAAGGGGATATAATAATGATCTTCCGCTTTTTCTGAGCACGGATTTTGTCCTGTTCACCTTGCATAATTCTTACGATAATATCTTACTCACCCTGGAATGGCAACTCCTCGAGCCCAATCTAATGGAGCTCCTTGACGCTATGTATGCCGGGTATCCTGCATTATATAATAATTACAGCAGCGATACACTGTTTTCTGATGCATTGGAAGATGTAGACCTGTATATATCCATTGCAAGTTCACTTCTTTATAATGATAAACACCTTCCTCAGTCCCATGCCGCAGATGAGTTCAATGAAATTCTGCAGATGATCGATGAGGAGAAAATGAAGGAGATTAATCTTTTTACTGAAACAAGAGCAAGAAAAATTGATTTCAGCCAGTTTACTCCAAGGGGACATTATACCAAGGAATTCTGGACTTCCGATGGACAGCGGGACCTAAAAAACTACTTCCGGACAATGATGTGGTTGGGAAGGATTGAATTCCTGCTTACAGCCCCTCCTTCCAATCCCTGGGAAAAAGACTGGACGTATGATGAGCTGAGAAGGATGCAGGTGGGAGCAATGCTGGTGAATGAACTCCTGTATTCCACTGGAAAAATGGAAAACCTTGATCTTCACGAAAAGGTTATTACCTACATGGTGGGTCCGGATGACAATATGACCCCATCCGAATTGAAGGGCTTGTCAAGCCGTTTACTGAGTTCTCCGGCAGATCTTTTTAACCCAACAATTTTCTCCGAATTTAAAGACAGTCTGAATGCTTCGGATGATTACGGACAAAAGATCATGTCGAACTTTTTTTATGTCGATCCGTATAGCGAGGATCCGGGACAATTACCGGTTTCCTATAAGCTCCTTGGTCAGAAATTCCTGATCGATTCTTATATTTTCAGTGAGGTGGTTTTTGACCGCATCATCGTTAATGGTAAAAAAATATGGCGTGGCTTACCGGATCCCCTGGATGCCATGGCGGTTTTGGGCAATGAAGATGCTATGGCCCTTTTGGAGGATGAGCTTGTTAAATACAAATATTCCTACAAGATTGATGCACTGAAATACCTGGTGGATGCATACGATGAGGATTTCTGGCAGCAGTCCCTCTACAACACCTGGTTGGGTGCTATTCGCGAATTGAATCCGGCAGAATCATCCGAAGGATTGCCCTACTTCATGCAAACCACAGCCTGGCATCATGAAAAATTGAATACCCAGCTTTGTTCCTGGGCTGAGCTCAGACATGATAATCTGCTTTATGGAAAACAATCCTATACCGGAGGAACAGCTTGTTCTTATCCTTACACTTTTATAGAACCCTATCCTGATTTTTACAGCAAACTTGAATCGTTTGCCCAGAATGCGTCCACATTTTTTGAGGGAATAAACTCCATTAAACCATTCGAGAGTGGTTCACGGATCGTGAATTATTATAAAAAATATGCTTCTATAATGGGGAAATTCAGCAGGATCTCAGAGAAAGAACTTGCCGGAATTGCCATTTCCGATGAGGACATCACTTTTTTTAAGACCATGATAAATTCTTTCATGTCGTCTGGTCCTTCCGTATCCGGCTGGATAACAGATCTGTTTTATAATACTGAAGCTGGTTTTGACATGGATTATGTGGTAGCTGATGTTCATACACAACCCACTGAATATGGGGGTGCGGTTGTTGGGAAGGTTTTACATGTGGGGAATGGTCTGGTTAACCAGGGCGTTTTCCTGGTTCCAAACCCGTGCAATCCGGATCAGTTGATGGCTTTTACCGGACCGGTTTCCTCTTTTCACCAGGAGGTCACGATGAACTTTAAACGACTGACAGATGAGGAGTGGAAAGCAAAATTTCTTGAGGGAAAGCTTCCGTCTCGCCCGGATTGGATAGAAAATTATATTGCAGGTCCAGCTGGCGAGACCCTGCCCGAAGGTCGCAAACTAAAAGGAGAATTGTTTACAGGTACATATATTGATCCCGATGCAATGGTGAATTCACTAGATTATCTGCTGGCATTCCCAAATCCGGCAAAGGATGAGTTGCATCTGCGTTTTGTATTGAACAGGAAAAGTCAGGTTCATGTCCAGGCCTATGATGCAAGTGGCAGGGTAATAAAAAATGTGTATAGCGGAACCCTGATGCCGGCAGAACACGACATTCCGATCAACATTGAAGAATGGAACGAGGGTTTATACATTATTAAATTCAGTGAAGGCAATAATGTGTTGTACCGTAAGGTCTTAGTGTTTGACTAAGGGCGCGGGCGTAGAAACAATCTGTTTCTCAGGCAAATTTCTAGAAATAACTGGAACCGTCCCAGCAATGAGTACAAAGTCTTTCCTTCGGTAATCCAATTGATTCTACCAGGTCATCCAAATCCTGGAACATCAGTGAGTCTATTCCAAGATTTTCAGCAATCTTCTCTACCATTGCCTGGTAACGGTCAGATTTGGAGTCAGCGTAATCTTCCAGGTGATTTTCCCCACCTTCCAATTGTTGGATGGCCTTACGGCTCGCCAGTTCAAGGGTGGAGCGGGACTGCGAAAAGTTGAGGAAATCGCAGGAAAAGGTGAGCGGAGGACATGCAATTCGCATATGAATTTCTTTTGCTCCTGCCTTTCTGAGATCAACAGTATTATCTTTAAGCTGTGTTCCCCTGACGATTGAATCATCCAAAAACACCATTTTTTGTCCCTCAATCACTGCCCTGTTCGGGATTAGTTTCATTTTGGCCACCAGGTCTCTTGTCTCCTGGTTCTGAGGCATGAAGCTCCTGGGCCATGTCGGAGTATACTTGGTGTAAGGCCTTTTATAGGGTATCCCTTTTTCGTTTCCATACCCATAAGCATGACCAACTCCTGAGTCGGGAATCCCCGACACAAAATCAACTTCCACATTATCTCTTCGGGCCAATGCTGCACCACAACGGTAGCGACTGACATCCACATTAATGTTTTCATAATAGGAAGTGGGATAACCATAGTAAACCCAAAGAAACGAACAAACCTGCATCTTTTTTTCTTCCGGTTTAAGGGTTTGATAT
>JAUUZM010000309.1 GCA_030589965.1 Bacteroides sp. | reverse complement strand
TTCTTTCATTGCCTTTCTGATATAATATCTCGGGGGTTTGGGATATTAAAGGACAATTTCCTGCAGCAATGCATACTGCAACGAGAATTACTTTGATCCTCAGTGATTTCATTTTTTGGCTCCATTGTGGCTTACATCAAATATATGGAAACCAGAAATACTCATTGTCAGGAAATTGTAAAAATTATGTAAAAGAATGTTGCAGTGAATCAGATGAGAAATAATCATTCCTGAGATAATAATTTCTGCTTTATCTCCTCAAAATCAGCTTCCCACAAAGAACCCTCGGGTCGTACCTTAATTCCTTCGTAGGTGAGGTAGGAGAGCCATTTCCCGTCAGGTGACCAGCGTAATCCATACTTATAATCCTCAAGATCATCCTGGCCTAAGCGGGTAATTTTTTTACTATCATAGGAATACATAATAATTAGGGATTCTTCACCACTTTCATAACCCACAAATGCAAAGTGTTCGCCATCAGGGCTGAGGCAAGGAGAATCATATGATTCTATTCCCAGATCTTCTAGATTGAGGATGTGTTCCAATATTTTGCCATCCAATGAAATAACTTGTAATTCATTATCTGTAAATATTGTGATGCTTTTACTGTCACTGTTCCATGTTGTCTCCCACTGGCAATTTTGATGTACTACCCTTGAATTCCCTTCTTCAGGTTGAATAATATGCAATGTAGCTGCCTGTGCAGCCTGGTTGTAGATTTTATAAGAGATCCATTTTCCATCTGGTGACCAGTGTACCCAACGTTTACCATCAGGAGTTTTGGTAATTTGCACCGGATTCCCTCCTTCCAGCGGAATAATCCAAATATCTCCTTCATGGATCAACGCAAGTTTCTTGCTATCGGGAGACCAGGAGGTGGCTACATTGTAGGCTCCACCTGACCAGCCTTCAAAAATCAGACGTGCAGGGCCGGTGGTTCTGGCTTCCTGGACCGAAAAGTGAGCAATGTACAAGTCTTTCAAGCCATCTTCTCTTTTGACTGAAAAGGCAACTTGTTTTAAATCAGGTAAAAGATCGAATGGAATGTAGTCGCGCTCCAGTCCTGCCTCTATGTTAATTTTAAGAGGATCTCCTCCTGCCAGGGGAATAATTTTAAATCTAACGCTCCCTTCTTCATTTTCTCCCTGCACAATTATATGTTTACTGTCCTCTAACCAGATGGTACCATAAGCGACATCATTTCCGGCAGGTTTGTAAGAAGCTCCTCCGGAAGCTGAAACTATTTTTAAGGGCCATTTACCATCATAAGATGAGCGGTAAAACAGCAGATTTTTGCCTTCAGGTGAGAAGGAAACAAATTTGCCTACTTGTATGGGAAAATTTATTTCGTAGTTTTTGTGGTAGTCCATGGAATAGAAATGATTGTTTTCCCAGTTTGAATGAAACAACCATTTATTATCTGGGGACCATCGACGAAGATTCCCGCCATTTTTTAATAGCATGCTATTTTCACTACCAGATATTGAAGCCAACCAGATTTCCGAACCTTTTTTATAGGCTATTGTATTTCCATCAGGCGACCAGCAGGGACTATGTTCAATCTCAGTTGAATTTGTAATGCGACTTAAACCACCATCAGTAATATTAGCAGCCCAGATATCGAACTCAATATTTTTTTCAATTCTTGTAAATGCAATTTGTTTCCCATCAGGTGACCAGGTAACAGGAGACTGAAACCTATAGCCCCCCTCAAGAAGCTTTATAGGTTGTCCTGTTGACCGGCCGGTTTCAGGAGAAACTGGTACGGTCCAGATAGCACTGTCGGCTAAAAATGAGGCATTTTTCATATCAGGGGCATAAATGGCCCGAAGTGCATTCATATCAACCAGGTTAAATGGATCACTTCCGTCAAGGGGAACGACTTTGTTTTCCAATACCATAAAACGGCAATCCGGTGACATGTTGGAACCTCCATCCAAAGTACCTATCTGGTCATTTTTCCCAGCGAATGTTTTGATTTTGTTGTAGGTAATCCCCGTTTCCGGATCAACAATGGTATTTCCATCTGAATCGATTTTTACGTCCTCCAGGTTTTCATTGTTCTCCATGGCATACTGTACCTGGGATAGCATAAGTTCGGTAACCGGTGCAATATTGCTTTCGGGATTCTCTTCCATAAGGTTGGTAAAAGTGGCCATGGCATCCTCGTAATTTCCTACCCTGTACAATGAGTGGCCAATGCTATATTGTGCATTCATCGCCAGCAGCGTGTTGGGTCTGAGAGTGATGGCATCTTCATATTCCTTTATGGCATCTTCATACGCCCAGCTTTTAAAAAGTTCGTTCCCCCGTTTCATGTGCTGTTCAGCCTTTGAGTTGAGCTCAGCTACATAGGCATCAAGACTGGTCATTCGTTCTTGCGCTATGGCAGCTTCTTCTGCCTGCTCAGGATATCTATTAATTACATCCCGGTATGCCAGCCGGGCCTTTTCCGAACCCAGTTTCTCATAACACATTCCCATATGTAACAATGCTTTAGCCTTAATAGAATGATCGGCGTCCCGGGTTTCCGCTATTTGATTGTAAATATCAATCGCACCCTGCAATTCACCCCTGGCTTCTTCCAGATAGAGCGCTTTTTCATAAAGCTGACTTGCAGTTTGCTGAGGGAATAGTTTATGACTGGACAGGAAAAGTCCTGCCATCAATAAAATGAGAATTATAGTAGTCTTCTTCGTTTTCATCTTATGTCCTCCTTGTTTTTAGGTTTTCACCCTGTTCACCTTTTTATCAAATTTATAATGATCCACAAGGAGTTATGTCAAGGAAATGTGATGATCTAATGATGATTCGTTAATGTCTGTATTTATTATTCTAATATGCCAGTTTATATCCAACACCTCTAACACTTAAAATGTATTTTGGATCTGTAGGGTCGTCTTCCAGTTTTTTCCTGATATTGGCAATATGGCTGTCAATGGTCCTTTCAGTAACCACTGTATTATTTTCACCCCATATCCGGTTCAGAAAATCTTCCCTGGTTACCACCTGTCCATTTCTTTCATTAAGTAATTTTACCATATGAAATTCAAGCGTGGTGTACTCAATTTCTTTCCCTCTTTTTAAAGCCTCATACTTATTAAGGTCAAATACAGTTTCTCCGATACAGAATACAGTGCTTCCGGAAACAGGCTCAGCTGATCTTCTCAGTAAAGCATTTACACGGGCCAATAATTCCCTAAGACTAAATGGTTTAGTAACATAATCATCAGCTCCAAACTCCAGCCCCAGCACCTTATCAATCTCCTGGTCTTTAACGGTCAGCATGATAATGGGTACATTGTTGCCTTCCTGCCTTAGTTTTTTGCAGACCTGGTACCCATTCTGGAATGGTAGCATGAGATCAAGAATAATCAGATCCGGTGGATTTTGTTCAATCATTTCCATGCCTGCTAAACCATCATCTGCGCTGTACACATCAAATCCTTCCGATTCAAATTCATCTTTTAATGAAAGCTGAATACCGGGATCATCTTCAATAATGAGAATTGTTTTCGTCATTGCTCTCTCTTTAATTATGATCTGAGATTGGAAGTGTTAT
>JAUUZM010000228.1 GCA_030589965.1 Bacteroides sp. | reverse complement strand
CCCCGGCAAAAAAGAAGCTGAGACGGAGAAGGAAAAAGCATTACTGCTGCTAATTGAAGATAACCCTGAACTAAACCAATACCTTTCCAGAACATTGGCTGAAAAATATCGGGTTACCCATACCCTTAACGGGGAAGAAGGATTATCCCTGGCTTCAGGACTATTGCCGGAACTTATTCTGAGTGATATTATGTTGCCGGGACTGGATGGATTAGAATTATGCAGTAAAATCAAATCGGATCCACTCACAAGTCATATCCCTGTGGTTCTGATTACCGCACTTTCAGAGGATAAACATAAGATTGAGGGAATAGAGACAGGGGCCGATGCATATCTTACCAAACCCCTGGATATGCAATTATTATTCTCCACCATCAATAACCTGATCGAAGCAAGGAAAAAACTTCGCCTTGCGTTTGGAGGAATACAGGCAGCAACTGATCGGGAAGAGGGACTGTCCGCATTCGATGCCACACTGGTAAGAAGGGCTCAACAATATATTAACGATAATATTAGCAATCCGGATATCTCCACGACTGAACTGGCTGAGGACTTGAGGATGAGCCGAACTAATTTACATCGCAAGTTAAAATCTTTGATGGACCAATCAAGTACTGAATTTATCCGAAAGATCCGAATTAATAAAGCAATGGAGCTGCTGGAAAAAGAGGGCAAATCAATCTCCGATATATGTTATGCTGTGGGATTTACTTCAACTTCCTATTTCAGTAAGTGCTTCAAAGAGATCTATGGAATCAATCCCAGTGAGTACAAAAGAAACCGGGGACAGTCAGGGTAATTACCTTGATGATTTGTATCATCGTATGATCAGTATTCTGCTGTTAACAGTGCCAGAGGAAACTTTCCGGATCACGACAATTCCCGAATAGGAATCCATTGAAATCCTTTGGTTTCCAGCCAGTTTCTCCCTTTTGAGTAAACATCTACCGGAGATATCGAAGATTTCCAGATAATATTTTTCGGCAGGGTTAACAGGTTCAACAAAGATGTTCCCAAGAGAATACCAGGCAGCAAAATCCTTCCCGGAAATCTCTAACACAGCAACTGGATTTATAACCTGTGCCAATTCTTTTGAAGGTTTTGAAATACGACCATCATCATCCACAGCATAATATTTATAATTTCCCACGGGGAGTCCATTGGTAAAAATTGTAACAGAGGATTCTGCGACCGGTGCATCAACCTTCTTCCCCAGGTTATTGTTCACAGCAGAATCCAGATCCTGGATGGTATTAAAACTCATACCATATTTTACCAGGTATATTATCCCTGGCTTATTACTTGAGACCACCACAGAATCGTTCTCATTATCTACCTTAATGCTGGGTCCGTTTACAACGGGTCTCCTGTCCGGTTCAGTAAATAATGCACTGCTCACTCCTTCCAGATCCTTGTCTGAGTTGGAGACAAGGTTACGGGCAGTGATTATAACAGTTGAAAACATCGGAAGAGATTCAACTCCGGAAAATTTCAGTTCTGCTGTATACTCATCCACAACTGACACTACAAATTGTTTCCCTTCAAAACCTGCAGTTCCACTTACAGAAAAATTATCAACTGTCAGTGTGGAATCCTTTACGGGCATATTGAATTCCATAAGGAAGGTGGAATCGTTTACATGTATAAGTTCTGAATGAGCTGAGAACAGCCGGGTGTCATTTATTCTTGCATCAAGCTGGGCTTCATACAATGAAGCAGGAAATATGCCTGACCTGTTATGTCCCACCCACTCACCGTCGGGCCTTCCCGGATTATTGTTCTTCGCTTTTGAACCCATGAATCCAAAATTATAATTCAGTGCAGAGGTCCACGGACTTTCGCAGATTGAAGATGAGGCATTGCAGTTCCAGAAAACCTGGTTTGCTCCCGCCCATCCATGTCCAGTTCCGCTGTCATCCCGGTCACGGACATTAATGGCCCCGTCTGATTCAATGATGTCATAGAGTGTTCCCATGGCCCAACGATGGTGGGGACCACTGTCCGAATGGGTATTGGTAGCTGTGCAACGGGTAAATACATTTGGTCCGCAAACCCTGGAACCAGTAACAAAATCATGTCTGCCTTCGGTGGTTGTACATCCGCTAAACAAATTCAGGGATCCGGTAAGGTTAAAGGAATATCTTCTTCCACCGGAAATAATGGATTTTGGATCCCTGCAATGGCAATCGATAACAGAAATAAGCCTTGAATCCTTCTCCAACGAAACGCAGCTGTATGCAAAATACCAGGATGTGATCCGGCGTGCCCATCCGTTCTCAACACTGCGGAAGGCTATTGCTTTCCAGGAATGATCTTCATCTGTCTCGGATTTATATGATGATTTCAGGCAGAGGTCTTCAATACCCACCTTTTGCAAACGGTTGAAGGAAGCCTTATAAACAAAACCTCCCCCGTACTGGGTTTCCATGGCCATTACAACCGGGTTCCTGAAAAAAATAGTATCACCACTTACCCCGCTTACCAGTCTCTCGAAGTAAAAACTATAAGAGGAAGGTTTCCATTGCTTGGTTCCTGCACTGGGAGTGATCTGGTCCATTTTGATGTCGGATATCCACTTCTCTGTGCCCGGCCTGTACAGGGCTATATTGTCTCCTTCATTATATGCAGATGCATCGCTTACCAGCACATATTTTCTTCCAACCGGAACATAATCTTCAGAAATGGAAACTTTTGATGCGTTATCAATATCCCGGTCCGATCCGTTATCAATCCGGATCAGGTCCCTGTCACTGGTCCCGGTGGCAATGATCACAGTCCCTGAATCGCTCTGTCCCTCCCCTCGAAGGACCACCCCGCTGGCATTTATTTTTATCTGTCCCGATACTTCGTATGTTCCTTTTTTGATGAGAACCGCTCCTCTGAACCCGTTTTCATCCGGGGCCAGGGCTTCTACCAGGTCAATAGCAGCCTGAATGCTGGACCCATCATCCCCATCTACAGGGATTAACTCAATTTTAACCGGGACATCAGGTATGGAATCGTCTCCATATTGGTAACCTACATGACTAAAGTCGGGAATAATATTCCCCTTATCATCTGAGCCATAGCTCAATGCTCCATTCTTTCCGTAGTAAACATGGTCTGGTGACCAGTTTTCCTGGGCGAAAGCATTATTAAAAATCAGGCCCAGTGTAATTAGCCCGGTAAATACCTTGAAAAATTCTCTCATTTTAATAATCTTGATTTATTTATCTCAGCCTTCAGATGGCATTTGAAAAGAACAGAATAATTTTAATTCCAGACAATCCAGGATTGTTTCAAAAATACTTATAATTTGCTTCCCAAGCTCTCGGTGTTAAGAAACCGCTAACTAATAATAAAAGTGAAGAATAATCCGAATTGAATAATTACTGATTATTTGATACATTGAGCATGCGTTTTTAAACCAACAGAAATGGGAGCAAAACCAATTCATACATTAATTTCAGTTGCCACATTCTTACTTCTTCTAACAGGCATATTTCAATGGTCCTGCCAAGGTAACATTCCTCCGCTTCCTTCAGAAGTAGTTTATAAACAAATTGATACAGTCGAGCTCAGTATGCTGCTTACCTATCCACCGGAAATAGAAAATCGTAAGAGTTACCCGGCAATTGTTTTTTTCTTCGGAGGAGGATTCAAAGGTGGAACGCTGGATCAGTTTGAACCCCATGCCCGGTATTTTTCTGAGCTGGGGATGATAGGAATACGGGTGGACTACCGGGTTTCCTCACTACATGGAACCACCCCTTTTGAGTCGGTAAAGGATGCCAAGTCCGCCATTCGTTATATCAGAAAACATGCAAGGGAATTGCATATTGATCCTGACCGGATAGTGGCATCCGGAGGATCAGCCGGTGGTCATCTGGCCGCAGCTACAGGTACACTTCCCGGATTGGAAGAAGAAGGTGAAGACCTCAGTATCAGCTCCCGCTCCAATGCAGCAGTCCTCTTCAACCCTGTGTATGACAATGGTCCGGATGGTTACGCTTACGAACGGATAGGGGAACGCTATAAGGAAATTTCACCGGCACATAATATTCATGAGGGAACTCCACCCACCATAGTCTTTCTTGGCACTGAAGACAGGCTCATCCCGGTATCAACAGCTGAGAGGTACAAAAAGAATATGGAGGACGCCGGAAACCGGTGTGATTTGTTTTTATACGAGGGTGAGGGACATGGATTTTTTAATTATAAGTATCCTGAGTATTATGAAAAGACTATAGCCGAGACGACACAGTTCTTGAAATCATTGGATTTTTTTAAATAAAACTATAAATAAATGAGAAACCTGTTTTTCACAATTGTCCTGATCACATTTTGCAACAGTCTTTGGGCAGGGAATGTATTTTCTGTCAAGGGTGAGAATACTTACCTGAACGATCAGGAGATCCTTGTAATTGGACTCCGATGTTCAAACTCAATCATGAATGATCAGACTACAGATGGACTCATTGACCATCTTGATCTTTATAAATCATATGGTGTTAATACCATATCGGTATTCTTTATGGGATCCCGGTTCGGCGATGTTAAAGGTTATAATGAGGACGCAAGTCTGAACCCGGTTTACACAAAGAGGATGGAAAAAATTATTCGGGCCTGCGATGAGAGGGATATGCTGGTCCTGGTTGGATGCCTCTATTGGGGTGGATCAAATGCAAAGTGGGAAAGCTGGAAACAGGAAGATGCTGAGAGAGCCATTGCCAATACCGTGAAGTGGTTGTCAGAAAATAATTTCAGGAATGTATTTGTGGACCCTGACAATGAGGGGATGGCCCGCCGGCATATGGAATTCGATCTTGAGAGGATGATTGCTGCCGGTATAAAAGTGGATCCTACCATAATGATTGGTTTCAATGCGAAAGGTAGTCCGCCTTCAAATGCTGATCTGGCTCTGCATTTCAGTGATAAAGTGGATGGAATACCCTATATTGAATCTGAGGGAACTATGACTGATTACTGGGGGGCATACAGCAAGGAAAAAGGACTTTATGAATACATTAATGTGGGCATTTACACAAAGGGAAAAAAAGCTGAACAACTCAAAAATACAGATAAGCATTTGAAGAATGGAGACGGATATATGTTCGCATCTACCTGGCTGCAAAATGTACCACCAAATTATTCTCCAGGCGGAGATGGATCACCATGCAATCCCGGTATTCAATGGTGGTTTGATTTCCTAAGGTTGGCCTCCAGAAAATAATAATCTGCATAAGCCAGGGGCACATCCACCTGGCTGTCTCTTGGCCTGTTGCCAACGCAATGCTTCAGCAGGAAAAAACTATTACTGCCCGGCTCGGCAAGATACTCAGGTGAGGACAGACTTTCGAGCATTTGATTTGCAGCATCAAGGAATTTTGTGGCATTTGCCCCTTCAACATAAGTGCTTAACTCATAGAGAGCAGATGCTGAAATAGCTGCTGCCGAAGCATCCCTCTCCTCATTGGGAATGTTTGGGGCATCAAAATCCCAGTAAGGCACCATATCTTCCGGCATATTTGGATGGTTTAACATAAATTCAGCAATATTTTCTGCCTGTCTAAGGAATTTTTCATCACCGGTTTCCCTGTAGGTCATGGTGAATCCATAAAGACCCCATGCCTGTCCCCTTGCCCAGGCTGATTCATGGGCATAGCCCTGATGTGTGTTCTTTTTAACTACATCACCGGTTAGCGTATCATAAGCTAT
>JAUUZM010000221.1 GCA_030589965.1 Bacteroides sp. | reverse complement strand
TATTGCGGGCCCACGGTGTCTGGCGGCAAAGTATACCTGATGGATTATGTGGGAGATGAACTGAAATCTGAACGAGTCCTCTGCATCGATGCATCAACAGGGGAAGAGGTCTGGATTCACACCTACAATCGCCGGTATTCGGGGGTGGGGTATCCGACCGGACCCAGGGCATCTGTTCTTATCCATGACGGCATGGCATATTCATTCGGGACAATGGGAGATCTTCATTGTTTTAATGCCCAAACAGGTAAAATAATCTGGAGGGTTGAGGGGATGGAGGATTATGATATCAGGACTCCGGTATGGGGACTCGCATCCTCTCCCATTATTGAAAAAGATCTTCTGATCGTTCAGCTCGGAGGGAGACCGGATGCTTGCCTGGTTGCATTCGACAGGATATCTGGCAAAGAGGTTTGGAGAGCCCTTTCAGACCAGGCTTCGTATACAGCGCCCATTGTCATTGATCAGGCAGGCAAGAGGGTGCTGGTTTGCTGGACAGGAGATAACCTGGCCGGTCTGGATGCCGAAACCGGTAAAGTCTATTGGAAAGTCCCATTTATTAGAAGAAAAGGTATTATTAACATTGCCACCCCCGTCTATGATCCGCCCTACATTTTCCTCAGCAGTTTCTGGGATGGTTCCATGCTGATAAAACTTGCCTCTGAAACCCAGAATGCGGAACTGGCCTGGCAGCGTGCAGGAGAAAGTGAGAGATCTACGGATGCCCTGCACTGCTGTATTTCCACTCCGCTTATCCAGGGAGAATATATTTACGGGGTTGACAGTTACGGGGAATTCCGCTGCCTGGAATTATCGACTGGTGATCGTGTCTGGACGGACAAGACGCTGGTGCCCGTGGGCCGCTGGGGCAATGCTCATTTGGTCAGGCAGAGCGATAAGATATGGGCCTTTAACGAGTTGGGTGAATTGGTTTTCGGAGAAATCTCTCCTAAGGGTTTTCAAGACCTGGGCAGGGTAAAACTACTTGATCCTGTAGCCGTTTCTCCTAATCCAAGGGGAGGTGTTAACTGGTCTCATCCAGCTTTCGCGGGAAGGTATATTTATGCACGCAGCGATGCAAAGCTGGTCTGCTATAAACTGGTCCATTAAACAGGGGAATAAAGTCTGGCAGGATTAAAATCATTCATTCCGCAAATCTTCAATGATTTTCAGCTTGCGAATATGGTAGCCGGATAGAAGCCATATCCATAATAGTCCGTTCAACAGGATAATAGCTGTGAGTCCCCCAATAAAGGATAATGAAACATCTGAAGAGGCAGAAATAAAAACCGGCAGGGTGGAAACAACTGCTGTAATAAAACCGCCAAAGACTCCGATCACAAGTAGAATAATATATTCACCGGAGATAAACCCTCGAATTTTCTGCGGGCTGAAACCAGCTGCTGTCATAAGGGCAATTTCCTTACGCCGTTCCCGTATATTCCTGACCAGTACAATGGCAAGTCCAAATGTCCCCAGAATAAGACCGAAAGTCCCCAGAATCAAAAAAATCGAAAGGTATGTATCTGATACTGAATTGAATTCAGCCAGTCTCTGCTCGCTGTGTGTCATTTCCCATCCATGGTCCCGGAAGGTAGCCTTAAGATCTGTTGATATGTCCTCAGCTTTCTGCGGATCTCCTTCCACAAGGAAAACGTTCGATCCGCTGGAAGAAGGAAAATGGGAAAGGAATTGTTTTTCAGAGATGATCACGTTGCCCTGGAAAATTGAAGGAGCTAATCCCCCTACAAGCAAAAGCTTCAAAGGCTCTCCCATCTCATTTGTATACTCAAGGGTATCTCCCACTTTCTTCCCGAGACCCCACTGTATGACAGTTTGATCAGCAATAGCAGGCACCAGGTCAGGGATCTCCAGGTCAAGTGAATTCCACGGGGACTCAGGATCAATATATTCAGTAGTGGCTACAAAAGTAAACCTGCCAGCCAATCTCCCGGGATCCGTTGCTATGATCCTTGGATTAGAGATGCGGTTCAGATTCAGGCAGCTGGCATCATCACCTTCATTCACTCTGAATTGTACAAGTGAGAATTTTTCCATCAGGCCCTGTTCCAACCTGTTTCTCTCCTTATTCAGATCTGACAATAGTGGAACGGTGGATTCAGCATAAAAAAGAAATCCTCCGGTACCACTAGTTTTCTGAAGGGAGAGTGATGAAAAACTCTTCTTATTGGCACCTGTGGATATTACCAGATAGGTTCCCAGGGCAAGCAATATGATTATGGTCATGCTCCTTGTCCTGTTAAAAGCCAGATTACGGTTTCTTAATGAGGGAACATTGACCTGTTGAGATTGTCTTCCGGACATATTCCTGAATATGACCCCTGAAAACAGCAGGATAGAACCCAGAAGCATTCCCCCAGCCATGAAAAATGTACCGGGATTCAGAACCTGCCCTTTCCCAAACTGAATAATTACCAGGACAATGCTTGCCAGTAAAAGTACTATTGCTGGTATCCACAGGAAGATCTGACCATATCTCTTATCTGGCTTATTAAGGCCCTTCTGGATTTCCACAGGCTTTTTCCTGAGCAATTTTCGTGTATAAAGAACCATGGTTATCAGGGCAGTTATCAGGGAGACCCCCATGCCTGTTAATATAGTTCCTGGTAGTATTTTAACTTCCAGAACGCTGGTCCTGACGATATCAAACCAGACCCTGTTGAGTCCGGCGAAAACGAGCCTTGTGTAGAGAATGGCCAGAAATGCTCCTATGAAAGTACCCACAACCGCAACAAGAACATTCTCAAGCATTACCATTTTGAGAATCTTCCCTCCTGAAAAACCCAGGGCGGAGAGTGTGCCCTGTTGAGAGGATCGCTGCATGATATTAAAGCTCAGCAGAAGTATCGTCAGAATAATCCCGGAAACCAATATAAAGAAACTTAGTCCAATGAAAAGCTGGCTGAAATCAACTCCATTTACGGCTGCATGGACTGCTTCATCCTTTAATGCTGCTGCCGTAAATCCAATTTCAGCTGGCTCTAGTCCCACTAGCAGGTCATTTTCAAACAAGGATTGTTCTGTCGGAGATTGCCCTGCCGGAGATTGCCCTGCCGCGATCCGAAAAGAGGTATAGAGTCCAAAGCGATTCTTCCAGAGTTTTTCCCCAGTCTCTAAAGAGATAAAGGCTTTTGGGGTACCCTTGTATTGATTCCAGTAATCTTCATCCTTGTCCCTGATAGACCCCAGGTCCACCGGCACTCCAGTTTCCCATTCACTGCAGCTTCCGGCATCTGAGAGCCCGGGTATAAAGGGTGCCAGTTCACGGTCCGCAAATCTTCCCTGAAGAGGTACGACTTTCTTTATTACAAACTGTTTTTTTGCTTCGCTAAGGTTTCTTAATGGACCAATAACAAAATACTTCAGCAAAAGGGTATCGCCTGCCCTGGCAGCCAGATCTTCAGCCAGCCATTCACTGATAATTATTTCATTCTCACTTAAACCAGCTGAGGCCAGTGTTGAAACAAATGAATATGGATTACTTCTATCACCTGAGCTGATTGAATTGGCAAAATATGTCAGGACCGGCTCCGATTCCGGAATACGAGACTTGAGATGTGAAGATGTGGCTGCATCGATGAAAACCCTCCCGGTAGATATTTTCCATTCATTACTTTCTTCGATGAAATTTATATCAAGGCTGACATCTTTAAGTCTCCAGTTTTCCTGAACAGATTTCAGCAGTTCTCCGGGAGTTACCTCTTCGCCCGACACCATTATCAGGTTGCAGTTGTTTTCAAGATCCAGCAGCCGATTTGCCCAGTCCAGCGACAAAAACAAAGTATAGGGCGCGGTCTGGGAGACCTGCATATTAAGTCTACCCATGTCCTCCTTACCTGCCAGGTTTTTGACCCTTACCCGGGTGGAAACTGTCTGAACCTCATCGGATACAAAGGGTGCATTGGCTGGTACTTCTGAGGCTTTCCGGATCCTCAGGAGGAACTGGTCTCCTGCAGACAGGCCCAGTCTTAAGGCCAGGTTTTCACTGATAATACATTCACCATCTTTCAGAGAATCAAGTCCGGACAATTGACCTGCAACCTCGTTGAACCCAGCGTCGAGTCCCCATACCTGTATCCTGTTCAATCGTTTCCGGCCTCCTTCAGATACGGCAATTCCTTCCAATTTCAGGGCAGGCGTAGTTTTGAATTTCTTCCCATCTGCCTTTATCGCATCTACCTTATTTGTTTCCGACATTTTACCGGCCAGATCAGAGCTAAAAATCCTGTCCCCCGCCTTTAGGATATGGGTAATTCCCCCTGTCCGGTATCTTGCAGTCTCCAGCAGGCTGTGAGAAACGGAATCCCCAACAATCAAGCCTCCTGTAATGATGGCGGTTATAATAGCTATTCCGGCTGCAACCGTTAGATGGGCAGGGAGATAATGCCTGAAACTTTTTATGACCAGGCTGAAAAGGTTCATTTCAGGGGTTCAAGTTTACCGTTCTTAAGTCTCATAACCCTGTCCATTTTCTTCGCCAGTTCGGTAGAATGAGTAATCACAATGGTAGTTACATTTCTTTCCTTATTGATCCGGATCAAAAGATCCATGATCATTTCGGCATTTTCCTCGTCCAGTGCACCGCTAGGCTCATCGGCAAGAAGAAGGGATGGATTATTAATCAGGGCCCTGACAACTGCCGTACGCTGACATTCCCCACCAGATAAGCGGGCAGGCTTCTGCCACCTCAAATCCCAGATACCGGTTTCCTTTAATAAATCTTCAGCCCTGGTAAGAACCTCATCTCCAGCCTTACCTGAAGGAACAGTGGGAAGCAGGACATTTTCCCAGATGTTGTATTGGGGCAACAGGAAGTGGGACTGAAAAACAAAGCCTATAGATTTATTTCTAAGAACCGTAAGTTCGGCCTCAGATAGAGAGCTTAGCTCTGATCCACCCAGGTTGATATTACCCTCATCGGGAACATCAAGGGTCCCAAGCAGGTTCAGAAGGGTGGTTTTACCTGATCCGGAGGGACCGATAATTGCCAGACCAGATCCTGCTTCCAGCTCCAGATCAAGGTCCTTTAGCACATTCCTGTAAGTACGGTTCTCAGGAACACCATAGCCCTTCGAAATTTTGTCCAGTTTTAAAAACATGGATTTATTTTATGGATTGATTATGTAGATTTACTTCGTTTATTTACTTTGGGGTTTACTTTTTACACCTGATTTTTTGAAAACATCAATCATGCTTTCCGCTTTCTTATGAATATTGAATTCCTCCTCTATTCCCTTACGGGCTGCAATACTTAGTTCCTCAACTTTCGCCGGATTATCCAGAAGCTCAGCAAGAGCATTAGCCAAAGTTGCCGGATCATTTGTGGGGTAGGTTATTCCCCCGCCGGAAGCTTTAATCATCTCAGGCATTGCCCCCACGGCTGGCTGAACAACCGGAACTCCTGATGCCATAGCTTCCAGCATAAATAATCCTGATGCATATCCTTCCCTTAAAGGCACAGAAATGATTGACACCTTGTCAAAGAAGTCCAATCTGCCGGGACCGTCAAAATCCTCATGGTATTCTACTTTATCTTCACAACAACTTCGACTTATTTGTTTTTTTATCTTCTTAATGTACTTTTTATCATCATTGGTCTGTCCCCCTGTTATAACCAGATCAACGTCTTCATAGCCCGGCCGGCTTTTAAGTTTAAGAAATGCATCAATCAGAATATCCAGTCCATTCGCGTGGCACATCCTTGAAATAAAGCCAATGGTTCTCCCCTTTTCACTGACAGGCTTCAGGCGATAGTCATCAGGGTCAACACCCAACTGTACGGTGTGGATTTTCTCTGAAGGCAGTTTCATATGGTCTTCCATATAATCTGCATAATA
>JAUUZM010000291.1 GCA_030589965.1 Bacteroides sp. | reverse complement strand
TGAAAGTCAAAATAATCTCGTGAAAAAGTCTTCGTTAAATGGGATCATCCATGCAAAATGAAGAGGAATTTCAGGATAGGTTTCTTTGAAGCGTTTGTATTTTGAAGTTCTTACCTGATGATGATCATATTTCGCTTCTATGGCGGAGGGTGGGAGAATGTGTGGGAGCACAAAATCGACTTCATTGCCTGCAGTGGTGCGCCAGAATCGGACCTCATCCTGTCCATATCTGTCAGACAGCATTCTAAAAACTATAGTTTCCCATAATTCTCCGATGTCATGGCGTTGTGAAATCGATTGAAAATTATTCAGGAGACAGTTTCTCAGACCAGTATCCAGTAGATATACCTTTGGCATTTTAATCAGCTCTTTTCTAAGGTTTCTGAAAAAGGGTTTAATCAGTGCAATGTGAAAGCATTTCTGCATAATGCCCAGGTAACTTGATGTTGTTTCATTCTTGATACGTAATGTTGAGGACAATTCATTGATATTTACCAGACTTCCTGTTTGCTCAGCCAGGATCCTAAACAGGTTATAAAAGGCTGTTTCATTTTGAACACCGGACTCCAGGATATCTCGTTTTACAAACGAGTCCCTTATCTCTTTTAGCTTTTCGATTTTCTCCAGTGTGTCCGGCTCGGTGACCACAGCAGGATATCCACCATAGATCATGTAAGATTCCCATTCCAGCCGGAGGTGGGAGATTAAGGTGCTTCGGGTTTCGGATTTCTTTTTAATCCGGTTTAATTCATCATATAGTTCATCCTTGCCACCTAATTCTAAATATTCGTCGAATGTACAAGTAGAAAGCTGAAACAGTCTTTTTCTTCCCGCCAATGAGTCTTTGAAACTGCTATCAATGTAAAATGCACTGCTACCGGTGGCTATTATTTTTAGGCGTTCAATCTGCTCATCAAACAACAGCTTTAGGAAATTGGATGGATCATCCAGATACTGCACTTCATCCACAAGAGTGATAACCCTTTGTTCAGTGTCTGGCAAGAATTTCAGTAAATTCAGAGGATTTTCATTCAATTCGGCAAGGATGGATTTCTGTTCCAGGTTTAAAAAAACAGCAGGAATTCCTTCCTGTTTGCAGTATAATTCCATTTGCCGTAATAGCGTGGATTTGCCAGTCTGCCTGGCTCCGATGATTATTGTAAACTCCTTTTTAGGGATATGGGTCTTAAGTTGGCCTAATAGTTTCCTGGATACCATTCTGGTTCCTTTTGTACGAAATTACGAAATTATTAGATATATTTACCTATACAGGGTATAAAATATCGGATATTATTACCGGCACAGGGGGTATAATATCCAATTATGTCAAATACTGGAGAGGGTTCTGACTGGTATTGGTGATTATCTTTTATCCGAAATATGCATTGTCATCCTGTAGTGTTCACGTGCCAGGTTTAATTCATTTGAATGCTGGTCGCAGAAGATACGAAGACTGTCCAGCAAGGCTGTGCCTTCATATTCCCAGATCAGGTTGATTCTTTCCCCCGGATCATGATCCAGGTTGAACAGTTGTTCAAAATCTGGTACACGCCCTTCGAAGTCAATATCAGACTCCCTGTAAGGCTGTTTCCCGTCATACATACGGATATATTTCCATTCTCCCCTCCTGATCCCCTCACAGAAGGGATTGTCACGCAAGGTAAAAAGACTCTCCAGGAATAGATGATCTCTCCACTCAACATTTTCATTTGCCATCAGTGGTACAAGACTGCTTCCTTCCATCATACGTGGTTTTTCTATCCCAGCGTAATCAAGGATAGTAGCGGTAATATCCAGGCTTGATACCAGTTCTGATACTGTTTTTCCCTTCAGATCCTGCGGCAGGCGAGGATCGAAGATGAAGCAGGGGATTTTTGATGCCAGGTCATACAGGAGGCCTTTTCCGCCCATGCCATATTCCCCCATCAACAATCCATGGTCGCTGCCGAAAATAATAATGGTATTCTCCTCCATTCCCCTTTTCTCCAAGCTCTCCATCATTTCACCTATTATATGGTCCAGTCCGGAGATCTGCTGGTAATACCTGATATGATGTTCCTGGCAGCTCTTAATATTGTAGTTATAGGAATAGAGATGGGACCTGCCGGATTCCTGGTTCATGACTGCCCCCGGTATGAAGCGGTAAGGATCCGTTCCACAGTCTTCTGGTACGGGAATGTTTGTATCCCTGTATAAACCATCATAAAACTGATTGCCTTTCAGTTTCGGATTTTCGTTTGCTAGCCGGCTCATATTTTTCCAGTCATCATAACCGGTATACATAGATGTTGTCTGGCTTCCGTGCGGAACGTTAAAACTCACCGATAAACAGAATGGTTTCCCGGTATCCAGACTATCGAAAAACATTTCAATGCTTTCCCCCATGATGGGTGTAATAATGTCTTTACCCGCATTGTGATAAGGCTTGCAACTTTCCTGGTCAGAATCTTTTGGAAAAAACCTCGTCCAACCGTCATGAGCCCTCCAAAAATCAAACTTTTCCTTTGCTTTTCCTTTGAAAGTGTAATATTCCACACCAAACTTTCCAATAAACCCGGTATAATATCCATTCTTCCTTAACAGCTCCGGATAGGAATGCTCCCATTGTTCTTCTGTTAACTCATAACTGGAAGAAAAACCAACTCCGTGAATACGCTCATGCACACCGGTCAGTAAGGAAACCCGGCTGGGTGAACAAACCGGTTCGGCTATGTAGCAATTGGAGAACCTGATTCCTTGCTTCACAAGCTGGTCAAGGTTTGGTGTTTGTAAGATGGGATGTCCCATGATGCCCAGGGTATTATCCCTTTGATCATCAGTTAACAGGAAAATAATGTTTGGTTGCCGGTTGTTTAAGGTAGTGTCATTACATCCTGTCAGAAGGAAAATGAAAGTTATAATAATGGCCAGACTATTCTCTATTCGGTGAATCTTGTACATTTCTACTGCTCTCTTATTTTCTCCAGGATCAGTTTCAAGATTGAAATGGAAAAGAATAAATATCCTCTGAAGTATTTAAAGATAATGAAAATTACTCCTATTAAATCAGAATGGAAGAGATGCAATTAAAACAAGTTGATCTGGTTAAGGAAATGGGAGGAATGAGCAGGGTTTATGAAGTCCTTAACATAATAAGAAAATTGACAGGTTGTGAGGGGGTCAAAACTCCCCATATAAACTATGCTCTTCAGTGTTGCAATAGAGGATTGAATATACAAAGAAATCCAGCCGGTTGGTTTCCATTTTTCTCTGCAGTTTCAGAATGGGTTTTTCGGGATCCACACCCAGGTGCTTCTGGCAGTTTTCCGTGGCAGGGATGGCCTCAATGTATTGCATCCCCCCCTTGATCTCAATCCGGTAATGCTCCCTTAATATATCAAACAGGGAAGCATTGTTCAGGTTCCGGGAAGTGAAGCGGGGCAGGTTTATATTTGGAAGGTAGGAGAGGTCATAGAACACGGGAATTTCATTTACGTATCTGATACGCTCAAAATAGATGCAACCTGATTCACGCTCAGTATCCGTCAGATCAAAAATAAACTGATCAGGCCAGGGCATGACATAGGGCTTTACTATGGCATCCGTCTTCAGGTTATCTTTCCCTATGGCTGATGTGGTTCCTGAAAAGGATAAGATTCCTATCCCCTTCGGTGGATTCTGAACAACAGATCCCAGTCCCTGGTGCTTTTTAATATATCCTTCGTTAGCCAGCAGATCAAGGGCCCGTCTCACCGTCGGACGGGTAACCTGGTTGACCGCACATAATTCATTTTCAGATGGGAGCAGGTCTCCGGGACCATATATCCCTTCCTCAATATGCCGCCGCAATTGCTCATAAAGCTCCCTGTACCTGGGTAACTGGTATGTTGTTTCGTCAACCATGAGCTTCCTTACATGTAATTACATATAAAATTTGTTGTAATGACAAGTCGTAATGTATCGTACTCGCAAATATAATAATAAAAATTCCTAAAACAACAGTTAATCAATATTTTACAAAGATTACTAATAATTTATTAAAAACTCTTTGTGGTTCACTAAATAATCTTAAATTTGCACTTGTATATACAAGTAGTTAAAATACTGACTATGGCAACAACGGTAATCTTACCCAGGCAGGGACAATCGGTGGAGACCTGCATCATCACGGAATGGTTTAAGAAAAAAGGGGACAAAGTAGCTATTGGTGATATCCTTTTTAGCTAT
>JAUUZM010000020.1 GCA_030589965.1 Bacteroides sp. | reverse complement strand
CATGATACAACAAGAGAGTAGATGTGCAGTAGCTGATAACAGCGGAGCCAAGGAAGTACTATGTATCCGGGTCCTGGGTGGAACTGGCAAACGCTATGCCTCCATTGGAGACAAAGTGGTGGTGACTGTTAAGAGCGCACTTCCTACAAGTGATGTAAAAAAAGGAACCGTGACCAAGGCAGTAGTAGTACGTACAAGAAAGGAAGTCAGAAGACCGGATGGTAGTTATATACGATTTGATGATAATGCTGTTGTACTGCTAAATACTGCGGATGAAATACGGGGTACTCGTATATTCGGTCCCGTTGCAAGAGAATTAAGGGATCACTATATGAAGATCGTTTCCCTGGCTCCTGAAGTACTGTAATCTAGAAAGGCAAGAGAAGATGAACAATAAATTACATATTAAAAAAGGCGATACCGTGTATGTTAATTCCGGAGAATACAAGGGCCAGCAGGGTCGTGTTCTGGAAGTATACCGGAATAAGAACAAAGCGCTTGTAGAAAGTATCAATATGGTATCAAAGCATACCAAACCGAATGCACAGTATCCACAGGGTGGCATTATTAAGAAGGAAGCCCCTGTGCATCTTTCCAACCTGATGCTTGTTGATGGATCCACAGGGGAACCCACCAGGATCGGCAGGAAGTTGAATGATAAAGGTAAATTGGTTAGATATTCAAAAAAATCCGGAGAGGAGATAAAATAATGGAATACGTACCCACTCTAAAGAAAAAATATCAGGAAGATGTCGTTCCGGCATTAAAGGAAACTTTTGGTTATAAGTCCCTCATGGAAGTTCCTAAAATTGAAAAAATTGTTCTGAACCAGGGCGTTGGAGACGCTGTTGCAGATAAGAAGCTGGTAGATACAGCCCAGCAGGAAATGACAAAGATTGCCGGACAGCATGCAGTTCAGACACTGTCGAAGAAAGACATTTCTAACTTTAAGTTAAGGAAAAAGATGCCCATCGGAACCAGGGTAACCTTGCGAAGGGAAAGAATGTATGAATTCCTCGAAAGGCTCATTAATGTTGCATTACCCCGAATAAGAGATTTTAAGGGAGTGAACACAAAAATGGACGGACGCGGAAATTTTACTATGGGAATTACAGAACAAATCATCTTTCCGGAGATCGATATTGATAAGCTCAATAAGATCATGGGATTGGAGATCACTTTTGTGACCACCGCAAGAACAGACGAAGAATGTCTGGCATTATTAAAGGAATTTGGTATACCGTTTAAAAAACAATAGAACCTCATGGCAAAAGAATCAATGAAAGCCCGCGAGATCAAGCGGCAAAAACTGGTTGACAAGTATGCAGACAAAAGGGCGAAGCTTAAGGCAGAGGGTGATTATGTTGGACTGAGCAGATTGCCCAGGAATTCAAATCCCATCCGTCTCCACAACCGTTGCAAACTGACCGGCAGGCCCAAGGGTTATATCCGTCAGTTCGGTGTTTCCAGGATCACATTCCGTGAGATGGCTTCTTCCGGTTTAATTCCGGGTGTCAAAAAGGCAAGTTGGTAAAAAGATAAAAAAGAGAATAGAGATGACTGATCCTATTGCAGATTATTTAACAAGAGTCAGAAATGCCATTATGGCAAAACACAAGGTCGTTCTGATCCCGGGCTCGAACATCAAGAAGGATATCACTAAGATCCTTTATGATAAGGGATATATCCTTGGATATAAATTTGAGGACGATAATAAGCAGGGCAACATAAGAATTGCCTTGAAGTATCATCCAGAAACAAAAGTTTCCGCAATCAAGAAATTGCAGAGGGCAAGTTCACCCGGACTGAGGAAATATGCTAACGCAAGGGAACTTCCACGTGTCTTGAATGGACTTGGAATTGCCATTCTTTCCACATCACAGGGAGTAATGACAGATAAAGAAGCCAGGAAAATGAATGTTGGCGGAGAGGTACTTTGTTTCGTACATTAATAAGAGTATAAAATGTCAAGAATTGGAAATTTACCGATTGATCTTCCTGAGAATGTTACTATCAATATTGATGATAACAACCTGGTTACCGTAAAGGGATCCCAGGGTGAACTCAGCCAGCAGGTCAACAAGGATATTAAGGTTGTTGTAGAGGAGAATAAAATCCTTGTCAGCAGACCAACTGAATCAAAAGAACATAAGTCCATGCACGGACTGTACCGTTCCCTCATCAATAACATGGTTATCGGTGTATCCCAGGGGTATGAGATCAAACAGGAATTTGTTGGTGTTGGTTATCGTGCAGAAGCTAAAGGACAACAGCTGGAAATGAGTCTTGGGTATTCCCATGATATCATTCTTCAACTTCCACCTGAAATTAAAGTGGAAACCCTCACCGAAAGGCGTTCCAACCCGGTTGTGACCCTGCGTAGCGCGGATAAGCAACTGATCGGGCATGTGGCGGCAAAGATCCGCTCACTAAGACCACCGGAACCTTATAAAGGAAAAGGGATCAAATTTGTGGGTGAACAACTGCGCCGTAAGGCAGGTAAAGCAGCAAGTGTATAATCGTATAATATTGTTTTGATATGGCTTTAACGAAAAGAACAAGGAGACTGAAAATTAAGCAGCGCATCAGGAAGCATATCAGCGGAACTGAAGCCAGACCCCGCATGACTGTATTCCGCAGCAATAAGCAGATCTATGTACAACTGGTCAATGACCTGACCGGGGACACTGTTGTTTCTGCTTCTTCCAAAAATAAGGAAGTTGCCGCTAAAAGTGATGTAAGTAAGAGCGAACAGGCTAAGCTGGTCGGCAAACTGATTGCTGAGAAATCAATCGCCAAGGGAATTGAGAGTGTAGTGTTCGACAGGAATGGTTATCTCTACCACGGTAGGATTAAAGTTCTGGCAGAGTCTGCCAGGGAAGGTGGACTTAAATTTTAAGAAATAATTATGACAACAAGTATCAGAAGAGTAAAGACAAGCGACCTGGAATTAAAGGACCGCCTGGTAAGTATCCAGAGGGTAACCAAGGTAACCAAAGGGGGTAGGACTTTTAGTTTCTCAGCTATTGTAGTTGTTGGTAATGAAGACGGTATTGTCGGTCACGGACTGGGAAAGGCAAATGAAGTTACCACAGCGATAGCCAAAGGTATTGAGGATGCGAAGAAGAATCTTATCAAGGTGCCCATCAATAAGGGAACCATTCCTCATGAACAACTGGCGAAGTATGGCGGAGCTGTTGTTTTTATCAAGCCGGCTTCAGGTGGTACCGGTGTAAAGGCTGGTGGTGCTATGCGTGCTGTTCTTGAAAGTGTTGGTGTGAAGGATGTTTTGGCCAAGTCAAAAGGATCCTCCAACCCACATAACCTTGTAAAGGCTACTTTCAGGGCTCTGATGGAACTCCGGGATGCAAGCCTGGTGGCAGAGCACAGAGGCGTATCGATGAATAAAGTATTCAATGGTTAGGACCCGATAAGAGAAATAAAATGGCAAAGTTTAAAATTACACAGATCAGGAGCAGAATTGGTAGTACTGCAAGGCAGAAGAAAACACTTGATGCTTTGGGACTCAGAAGAATGAACAGAACAGTCGAGCTGGAAGGCAGTCCGCAGGTCCTGGGAATGGTCCGCAAGGTGAATCACCTGGTTAAGATAGAAGAAAGCAAATAAGGAATTTTACAATATACAAAGACATGGATCTAAGTAAATTAAAACCGGCAGAAGGTTCTGTTAAAAAGGATAGAAGATTAGGGAGAGGTCAGGGATCCGGAAAAGGCGGCACGGCGGGACGGGGACATAAGGGACAAAAATCCCGTTCCGGGTATTCCAAAACCTTCGGGTTTGAAGGTGGACAAATGCCACTTCAGCGCCGAGTGCCTAAACATGGATTCAAAAATATTAATCGCAAGGAGTATAAGGCAATTAACCTTTCAACTCTGCAAGAACTTGCGGAAAAAAAGAAACTTAAGAAGGTTGATGTTCAGACACTCGTCGACGCCGGTCTTGCTTCCAGGAAAGACCTGGTCAAGATTCTTGGAAACGGGAAACTGACACTTAAACTTGAAGTCACAGCACATGCGTTCAGTGAATCTGCACAGAAAGCCATTGAAGCTGTTGAAGGTAGCATAGCAAAAATTTAAATTGATGAGGCAGTTTATTGAAACATTACGGAATATTTGGAGAATTGAGGACCTGCGGAAAAGAATCCTGTATACCCTGGGAATTCTTCTTATTTACCGCCTGGGATCTTTCATTACCCTTCCAGGTATTGATCCTACCCAGCTTGCTGGATTAAAAGAGCAGACTTCCGGTGGAGTCCTTGGATTACTTGACATGTTCTCAGGCGGGGCATTTTCGAATGCATCCATATTCGCCCTCGGGATCATGCCATATATCTCTGCTTCTATTGTTGTACAGTTACTTGGTATAGGTGTTCCATATTTCCAGCGTTTACAGAAGGAAGGTGAAAGCGGAAGACGTAAAATCAACCAGATCACCCGTTACCTTACGGTATTCATCCTGGTTCTGCAGGGACCGAGTTACCTTGTTAACCTGCATGCCCAGATCCCGGAAGCAGCCTTTATTCTTAAGGGAGCTTATTTTACTATATCTTCTGTAATTATCCTGACTGCAGGTACCATGTTTGTAATGTGGCTTGGAGAAAGGATAACCGACCGGGGTATCGGAAATGGTATCTCCCTGATCATTATGATCGGGATTATCGCCAGGCTACCATTCGCAACTGTTGCTGAATTTGGTTCCAGGCTTGAACAACAGGGTGGTGGACTGGTAGCGTTCCTTGTCGAAATCGTCGCAATGTTCATCGTATTCATGTTGGTTATTCTACTTGTTCAGGGTACCAGAAGAATCCCAGTGCAATATGCCAAACGAATCGTTGGGAATAAACAATACGGTGGAGTCAGGCAATACATTCCGTTGAAGGTTAATGCAGCAGGGGTTATGCCAATTATTTTTGCCCAGGCATTGATGTTCGTTCCTATTACTATAGCAGGATTTGCTAACCTGGACTCATTATCAGGTTTTGCTGCAGCATTTGCAAATCCATATGGACTTGTATACAATATAGTGTTCGCTGTTTTAATCATTCTCTTTACCTATTTTTATACGGCTGTGACTATCAATCCAACCCAGATGGCAGAGGATATGAAACGAAACGGTGGATTTATACCGGGAGTTAAACCCGGAAGAAAGACAGTTGAGTTTCTTGACAATATCATGTCAAGAATTACATTGCCGGGATCTTTTTTCCTGGCCTTTGTGGCAGTTATGCCAACATTTGCTTACCTGGCAGGAGTGAACATTCAGTTCGCCCAGTTTTTCGGGGGAACATCCCTGTTGATTCTTGTCGGTGTTGTACTTGATACTCTTCAGCAAATTGAATCACATTTGTTGATGAGGCATTATGACGGACTGATGAAGTCAGGCCGAATAAAAGGCAGAGCAGGCGGAGCAGCATCTGCTATTTAGTCTTTGCTAAGCGTTCTTTGATGATCTTGTTGAAAACAGCGGAAGAGGTTGAAAAACTAAGGGCTAGCAATCTGTTGGTCTCCAAAACACTTGGAGAACTGGCAAAAAGGATAGCCCCCGGTATCACAACCGAGTCGCTGGATAAGTTGGCCGAAGAATATTTGAGGGATCACGGGGGAGTACCCGGATTTCTTGGATACAACGGATTCCCGGCCACATTGTGCACCTCCCTTAATGATGAGGTTGTCCACGGTATCCCTTCTGATAATGAATTGAAGGATGGGGATATTATTTCGATTGATTGTGGAGTAAAGCTGAATGGTTATTTTGGTGATTCAGCATACACTTTTGCAATCGGAGAACCGGACCCGGATTGGAAGGCATTAATGGAGAATACCAAGCAGTCACTCTTCCTGGGTATTGAGAAATCACGCAAAGGATTTCGCCTTGGAGATGTAGGGCATGCAATACAAAGCCATGCTGAGAAGGCCGGTTATTCAGTTGTTCGTGAAATGGTGGGACATGGCCTGGGACAGAATTTGCATGAGGAACCTGAAGTTGCAAATTTCGGGAGACGAGGAAGCGGAGTGAAGATTAAGGCCGGCATGGTTTTCTGCATTGAACCAATGATAAATAAGGGTTCAAGATATATTCAACAAGACAAGGATGGATGGACGATCCGGACGAAAGACGGTGAACCATCCGCACATTATGAGCTTGCAGTAGCAGTAACAAACGGAGAGCCTGATATACTCTCTACTTTTAAGTATATAGAAGAAGTTTTAAATTAAACGTATATCTTATGGCTAAACAACCATCAATAGAACAAGATGGAACCATTACCGAAGCATTGTCCAACGCCATGTTCAGAGTTGAACTGGAAAATGGACATGTGCTGACGGCTCATATATCCGGTAAAATGCGTATGCATTATATCAAACTTTTACCGGGAGACCGGGTTAAGGTGGAAATGTCCCCTTACGACTTGACAAAAGGAAGAATAACATTCAGATATAAATAGAAATAATAAAGAGATGAAAGTACGTGCATCCGTGAAAAAGAGAACAGCTGATTGTAAGATCGTTCGGAGAAAGGGTCGCTTGTATGTGATCAACAAAAAAAATCCGAAGTTTAAGCAGCGTCAGGGATAAAATTGTATCTTTGCAAACCATTTTATAAGAAGTAAAAAACATGGCAAGAATCGTTGGAGTTGATTTACCAAATAATAAGCGTGGAGAAGTCGGTCTTACCTATATTTTCGGCATAGGCAGAAGCACTGCCCAAAACATCCTTGATGAAGCAGGGATTGACCGGAATGTACTGGTACAGGACTGGACAGACGAGCAGTTATCCAAAATCCGTGCAATTATTAATGACAATCACAAGGTGGAAGGGGAATTGAGATCCTCTGTTCAGATGAATATAAAGCGTCTTATGGATATTGGTGCTTATCGTGGCATCCGTCATCGTATCGGACTGCCAGTTCGGGGTCAGGGCACCAAGAATAACGCCCGCACCCGGAAAGGAAGAAGAAAAACGATTGCAAACAAGAAAAAAGCTGCAACTAAGAAATAAGCTATGGCAAAGAAAACGGGAACTTCAAAGAAGAGGACGGTAAGGGTTGAGCCTATTGGACAGGCACATATACATGCCTCCTTTAATAATATAATAATAAGCCTGACGAATAATTCGGGACAGGTAATTTCATGGTCATCAGCCGGTAAAATGGGTTTCAGAGGATCAAAAAAGAACACTCCCTATGCTGCCCAGATGGCTGGCCAGGATTGTGCAAAATCTGCCTATGATTTGGGATTGAGAAAAGTCAAGGTATATGTTAAGGGTCCGGGATCCGGGAGAGAATCTGCAATTCGCACCCTTCATTCGAATGGGATTGAAGTAACAGAGATCATGGATGTTACTCCATTACCACATAATGGATGCAGGCCTCCAAAAAGAAGAAGAGTATAATAATTAAGGAACAATAATAATAAGTATAGATGGCAAGATATATAGGACCGAAGAGTAAGATAGCCAGGAAATTCGGAGACCCGATTTTCGGATCTGATAAAGTCCTCGAAAAAAAGGCATATCCTCCCGGAATGCATGGAGCAAACAAGAGGCGCAGAAAACAATCAGAATATGGAATCCAATTGAAGGAAAAGCAAAAGGCAAAGTATACCTATGGGATATTGGAACGCCAGTTTGCTAATATGTTTGAAAAGGCACAAAGGAGTAAGGGAGTTACCGGTGAGGTACTTCTTCAGCTTCTTGAATCAAGGCTGGATAATGTCGTTTTCCGTATGGGAATTGCACCTACCCGGTCCGGCGCCAGGCAACTGGTCTCCCACAGGCATATTACCGTGAATAGCAAGGTTGTTAATATACCTTCGTATACCCTTCGCCCAGGAGATCTTATTGGGGTAAGGGAAAAATCAAAATCTCTTGAGGCGATCTCAGAATCCCTCAGCGGAACACACAGGTCTGCCTCATCCTGGCTGGAATGGGATTCCACTGAGATGACAGGGAAGTTCCTTAACCGCCCGGAAAGAGAAGATATTCCGGAAAATATCAAGGAACAATTAATCGTTGAATTATATTCAAAATAGAATCATAAAATTATAATATGGCTGTATTAGCTTTTCAAAAACCCGACAAAGTCATAATGATTGACTCGGATGAATCACTTGGTAAATTTGAATTTCGTCCACTCGAACCGGGATATGGCATAACCGTAGGAAATGCACTCCGAAGGATATTATTATCCTCTCTTGAAGGTTATGCGATAACTACTGTGAAAGCAGATGGTGTTGAGCATGAATTTTCTACAATTACAGGAGTCATAGAGGATGTTACTGAAATCATCCTTAACCTTAAGCAGGTTCGGTTCAAGAATCAGATTGAGGATGTAGATGATGAAAAAATTATGGTGACCATAACCGGTCAGGAAGAATTTAAGGCAGGTGACCTGAATAAATTCCTGAGTGGATTTCGCGTATTGAATCCTGATCTCGTTATCTGTCATATGGAGGAAGATGTTAAGCTCCAGTTGGAGATGACAATAAACAAGGGAAGAGGTTATGTTCCGGCTGAGGAGAACAAACCCCTGGAGGCAGAATTCGGACTGATTGCGATGGATTCTATTTTTACCCCCATTAAGAATGTAAAATTCTCCATCGAGAATTACAGGGTAGAGCAGAAAACCGACTATGAAAAACTTATTTTTGAGATCGTAACAGATGGTTCCATCCATCCCAAAGAAGCTCTCAAAGAAGCTGCAAAAATTCTCATCTATCATTTCATGCTCTTTTCAGATGAGAAGATCACACTGAACTCTGATGAGAAATTTGCAAATGAAGAATTTGACGAAGAGGTACTTCATATGCGTCAGCTTCTGAAAACCAAACTGGTTGATCTTGATCTTTCAGTCAGGGCACTTAACTGTCTGAAGGCAGCTGAAGTAGAAACCCTGGGCGACCTGGTTAAATTTAACAAGAACGACTTACTGAAATTCAGGAATTTTGGAAAGAAGTCCCTGACCGAGCTGGATGAACTACTGGTTAGTATGAACCTAAATTTCGGAATGGATATCAGCAAGTATAAATTAGACAAGGATTAGTGAGATGAGACACAGGAAGAAATTTAATCATTTAGGAAGACAAGCACCTCACAGGAAGGCGATGCTGGCAAATATGGCATCCTCTCTTATTTTGCATAAAAGGATCACTACGACAACTGCTAAGGCAAAGGCTCTCAGGGTTTTTGTTGAACCGGTTATAACACGTTCAAAAGATGATTCGACCCATTCCAGAAGAGTTGCTTTCAGATATCTCAGGGATAAGGAAGCCGTTACTGAATTATTCAGGGATGTTGCAGGTAAAATAGGGGACCGTCCCGGGGGATATACACGTATTATCAAGCTCGGTAACCGTTTAGGGGACAATGCAGATATGTGTATTATCGAACTGGTCGATTATAATGAAACTCTTCTTGCTGATAAGGCTGCTGCCAAACCCAAATCTACAAGGCGCAGAAGAAGTGGTGGAAAGAAAAGTACTGATGAAGCTGCTGGAGCAACTGATGCCGCCAACGTTGAATCTACTGAGGATGCAGTCGAAATAACTGAGGCTGAAGTAGTTGAAGGGAATGCCGAAACTGAGGTTGTTGCTGAAGCGGAAGTTGTTACTGAAGCAGAGGTTGTTGCTGAGGAAACTGTTGAAGAAAAAGCAGAACCCGAAGCTAAAGCTGAAGTAGAGGAAGTGAAAGAAGAAGTTCAGGAAGAAAAAGTTGAGCCGGAAGCCAAGGTTGAAGAGGTAAAGGAAGAAGTTAAAGAAGAAAAAGCTGAACCTGAAGCGAAAGCTGAAGAAACTCCGTCTGAAGAGGAAACCAAAGAGGGAAAAAAAGAAGAATAATTAGAGAAACTTCATATGAATATGAGGAGGGATAGAGGCCATACATATACTTTATCCCTTTTTTAATTCCATTTATTTAGAACATACCAATAATACATTAGAAAATGCCACAAATCATTAGTGTACAAGCAAGAGAAGTCCTCGATTCCAGAGGCAACCCAACAGTTGAAGTAGAAGTTTATACAGAAAGCGGAATTGTCGGAAGGGCAATCGTTCCCTCCGGTGCGTCAACAGGCGTTCATGAAGCTGTTGAACTACGTGATGGTGACAAAGGTCGCTATCTTGGGAAAGGAGTTTTGAAAGCAGTTGACAATGTGAATACATCAATTAATGATGAAATCACCGGATTATTTGTAACTGACCAAAATGAGATTGATGCAAGGATGATAGCCCTTGACGGATCAGACAATAAGGGAAATCTTGGAGCAAACGCCATACTGGGTGTTTCCCTCGCCTGTGCCAAAGCTGCTGCTTTGTATACCGGGCAACCACTGTTCCGTTATCTTGGCGGAGTTAATGCCAACACGCTGCCCATTCCCATGATGAATATCCTTAATGGAGGACAGCATGCAGATAATAAGATTGATATCCAGGAGTTTATGATCATGCCTGTTGGAGCGGAGAATTTTTCTGAGGCCCTGAGGTGGGGTGCAGAAGTTTTTCATACCCTTAAATCAGTTCTTAAGTCAAGGGGACAGTCCACCAACGTTGGTGACGAAGGCGGCTTTGCTCCAAACCTGGGTTCCAATGAGGAAGCTGTAGAGGTAGTGATTGAGGCTATTGAAAAAGCTGGTTACAAACCCGGTGATGATATTTACATTGCCCTGGATGCTGCAGCTTCCGAATTCTATAACAATGAAAAGGGTGTTTACGAATTTGAGTCTACAGGACAGACCCTGAGCTCATCGGATATGGTTAATTACTGGAAAGAATGGACCGAAAAGTACCCGATCATATCTATTGAGGACGGACTCGATGAAGATGACTGGGCAGGTTGGAAGGAACTTAATGCAGCCATCGGCGATAGGGTGCAGCTGGTTGGAGATGACCTGTTTGTCACCAATGTAAAGAGGCTTCAGAGAGGTATTGATGAGAAATCTGCTAATTCCATCCTGATTAAAGTAAACCAGATCGGTTCCCTTACAGAGACCATTGATTCCGTACAATTGGCTACACAGCATTCCATGACTTCCATAATCTCACATCGTTCAGGAGAAACGGAGGATACTACGATCGCTGATCTGGCAGTTGCACTTAATACCGGACTGATTAAAACGGGATCTGCTTCCCGTTCAGACAGGATTGCAAAATACAACCAGCTGCTTCGTATTGAAGAGATGCTTGGTTCAACAGCTAAATATCTTGGTAAGGACTTCAAGTTTCTGAAGTAGTTTAACAAAAATTTAAGACGAAAAAGGGCTATGTTCTGGAAGGACATGGCCCTTTTTATATTATCTTCAAGCCGTATTCAGTTTTTTAAATAAAATTCTCACCCATGTTGAAAGAAGCCCTAAGACAAAAAATTGAGGAGCACCGTCCCAGAACACAGAAACTAATCAAGGAATATGGTGATAAAGTTATCGATGAGGTAACCATAGCACAGACAATAGGAGGTATGAGGGGACTCAAATGTCTCGTTACAGATATTTCATATCTTGATCCTGAAGAAGGAATACGCTACCGTGGTTATACTCTCCCGGAAGTATTTGAGAAACTGCCAAAGCCCCCGGGAGCGGAGATGCCATATGTTGAAGGACTGTTTTACCTTCTATTAACAGGGGACATCCCAACTGCTAAAGAGGCTGAAGATACCTTTGCTGAATTCCAGAAACGCCGTGAATTGCCAGATTATGTACTGGATGTTATTGAGTCCTTTCCTCAGGGAAGTCATCCTATGGCAATTTTCTCATCTGCCATTCTTGCCCTTAGCAAGGAATCTGAGTTTAACAAGCAGTATAATTGCGGACTCGCCAAACAATCCTATTGGGAACCCACTTATGATGATGCCTTAAACCTGCTGGCAAAACTACCAAGTATTGGGGCCAATATTTATTCTAAACTTTATCAGGATGGGAAAAGGATTCATCCGAATCCGGATCTTGATCTGGGTGGTAACTTCGCTCATATGATGGGTGTTGATAAACCTTATGATGATGTATCAAGGATGTATTTTATCATTCATGCAGATCATGAGAGTGGAAATGTATCAGCCCACACCGGACATCTGGTGGCTAGTGCATTGTCAGATATTTACCTTTCTACCTCAGCTATGCTAAACGGACTTGCAGGTCCCTTGCACGGACTTGCTAACCAGGAAGTATTGCGCTGGTTACAGGATGTCAGAAAGAAGATGGACGGGAGGGTTCCAAACGAGACTGAAATGAAACAATTTGTGTGGGATACCCTGAATTCAGGTCAGGTCATTCCCGGATTCGGTCATGCGGTATTGAGGAAAACTGATCCCCGGTACACAGTTCAGCGGGAGTTTGCCCTAAAGCACCTGAAAGATGACGAACTTTTTGCTTATGTTGACCTTCTTTATAAGGTAGTTCCCGATATTCTCAGAGAACAGGGAAAAGCAAAAAACCCATGGCCCAATGTAGATTCCCACAGCGGAATTATCCAATGGCATTATGGGATCAACAATTATGACTTTTATACTGTTCTGTTTGGAATTGGCCGGGCCATTGGAGTCGCAGCCAATATCATATGGGACAGGGCTTTGATGTATCCCCTGGAAAGGCCTAAATCACTTACTACCGCTATGCTTGAAACCCTGGCGGGCAAGGGCTGATTGTATATTCGCCGGGAAGCACGGTGATCATTGGTAAAGAGGTCAATAAATGCTAAATTAGCCTCCCTGTATGCAAAGCATCAGGAATATACCATTTACCGTTTTCCTGTTTATCTGGAGTAGTATTTTAATTTCTTCGGTCACGGCTCAAGGTACCGTACCTTATGGTCAGATATATTCTGCTGGCTCCGGCCTAAGTCAATCAGAGATAAATTGCATCCTGCAGGATAGTATGGGATTCCTCTGGATTGGCACTCATGAAGGTTTAAATAAATACGACGGTTATACTTTCCAGCAGTTTCGCTATCAGCCTGATACCATATCTCTATCAAGCAGTTCTATCAGATGCCTTGCAGAGGGCAGGGAGGGAATTATCTGGGTGGGAACAGATTACGGTGTAAACAAACTGGACAGGTTTCATGGGGATTCATGGACACATTACCTGCCTGATCCGGATGATTCAATCCGAAGCCGGAATTCTGTTATTCACTCTTTATGGATTGATGATAAAGGTTCAGTTTGGATGAGAACAGACCGACAATTAGTGGTCCTTGATCCTGAATCGGAAAAATTCATTCATTATAATCTGTATTTCAACGAATCCAATCCGGCGGATCCCGGGGAATCCTATTCCATGCAAATGGATAGTCAAGGATATATGTGGATGGGTACAAAGGATGGATTACAGGTATTGAAGCCAGAATCCGGACTTATGAGATATTCAACAGAGGGGAATTTGGGACTTCTTAGCAATAATGTCCGAAAGGTTTTTATTGACAAACAGGACAGAATATGGTGCGGAACGGATAAGGGACTACAACTTTTTCTGCCTGAGGAGATGATCTTTCGGAGGATAGAAGATATACTTTCCGGAGTTAAGGGACTTGGTGTATTGTCTATTTCTCAGAATAAGAATGGAGAACTTATGGTCGGTACGGATGGGGCTCTGGTGAAAATAACTCAGGACCTCAGGCAGGCCGAAATCTATAAGGGGTTTAGAAGACCAAGTGTTTACTCCCCCTTTACAAATGTCTCCGATATTTATGAAGACAGGTCAGAAATTCTTTGGCTTGGGACAAGAACCGGACTTGTAAAAATAGACCAGAAGAAAAGGAAGTTCCAGCTGATAAATAATTCAGTTCCTGCCTGGAGAGGATTATCCTCTAATATGGTAAGCGCTGTTTTTCAGGACATTAACGGTGATCTATGGATAGGCACAGATGATGAGGGACTAAATTTTTTCCCGGCCGGCTCAGGAAGGCATATTAATTATCAGATGAATAGTCCGAACCGTACCAGTAAACTTCCAGATAATCAGATACATGATATTCTGAGAGACAGGAGCGGAAATTTATGGCTGGGAACCGGTAACGGTGTAAATGTGATGACTACCGGGTCAAGCAGGTTCATTTCATTTTGCTCTGGAGATGCCAGAGCTTTATGTGATGTCTTTGATCGGCAACATGTTTTTGACGTATTTGAGGATTCTAAGGGATATTTATGGTTTGCTGCTTCGAACGGAGTTTTCAGGTATAATGCGAGGGACAAAACGATCCTGAAAATTCCAAGGATCCATTATAATGCAGAATTACTGGTATTGAAGGATGTATATTGTGTAACAGAAGACCTTTCCGGAAGAATATGGATAGGCTCATCTGTAGGGCTGATAAAATATACACCCGATGAAGATCGGTTTGAGGTATTTCAAGCGGGGATGAGAAATAATTCAGCCAATATTAACAGTAATTCAGTCTTTTCTCTTCACGTCGATGCCGGTGGCGGCCTGTGGGTTGGGACGGCATCTGGACTAAATAGGTTTCTGCCAGAAACCAATAGCTTTGAATTTTTCCGGGATCCGGTTGAACTTTCCGAACTAAGGATATATGGAATCCTGGAAGATACGGAGGGCAAGCTCTGGCTTAGTAGTGATCAGGGACTTTCCAAGTATGAACCAGAACTGGAATCATTTGTTAAGTTCGAATCAAAGGATGGACTGCAGAATTCTGTTTTCCTGCCAGGATCATACTATCAAAACAGTGATGGCAGGATGTATTTTGGAGGTATTGACGGTTTGAATACATTTCACCCCGACTCCATCCCCTATAATCCCTACCCACCACCCCTGTCATTTACCCAATTTGTCCGATTCAGAGATCAGGGTGGTATGTCAAAACCACTTGCTCTTGACCGGGTAAGCGAAATCCATGTACCCAGGGGAGTGGAGATTGTAACAATAGGTTTCTCCGCCCTTGAATTTACAGCACCTGAAAACAACCGCTACCTATATAGAATGGTCAGAAAGGGACAGGATGGGCTCTGGCATCATAACCGGGAAAAGAATTTTATTACTTTTTATAAATTGTCTCCAGGCACCTATACCTTAAGCGTGAAAGGTTCCAACAATGATCTCTTATTCTCTGAAGAGGAAGTCCATTTGGAAATCAAAGTCCCATTTCCATTCTGGAATAAGACACTGGCCATTCTGGCGTATGTTATTATGGCTGGTATTCTTGTTTTTATTGTTATCCAATTCCGTACTAGAAAACTCAGAAGAAGCAATAAGATACTGCGGGATAAGGAGATATCCGCCAAGGAAATTGCAAAACAAAGGGAAGACCTTGCAAGGAAGAATAAAAACATTACAGACAGTATTATCTATGCAAAAAGAATTCAGCATGCCTTGCTGCCCAATGATGATATGTTTAAAAGTCTTCTTCCAGATTCCTTTGTCCTTTTCAGACCAAAAGATATTGTGAGTGGTGATTTTTACTGGATCAATCAGCATGGAAACAAAATCTATGTCGCTGCGGTGGATTGTACCGGTCATGGGGTTCCGGGTGCTTTTGTATCTATTATCGGATTTGAATTATTCAGAAAAATAACGACCAGCCAACAGGGGAGCAACCCTGCCATGATACTGGATACCCTGAATGAAAATTTCACTGATATGTTTTCGGATGGAGAACAGGTTTATCTGAACGATGGAATGGACCTTTCGCTCATCATCATCGATAAAAAAGAAAAGTCAATTGATTTTTCCGGTGCTTTTAACCCACTATACCTGGTGCGCAACGAGACAATAATTGAAGTCAAGGCAGACCGCTTTTCAGTGGGTGCAGATGTTCATTTTTCCGGAGACCGTAAGCTGTTTAAAAGCCATAAGATTTATCTCCAGAAAGACGATGTTATCTATATGTTCTCAGATGGATATGCGGATCAATTTGGCGGACCTGAAGGGAAAAAGTTCAAATACCGTAGATTCCGTCATTTGTTGCTGACCATTCACAAACATCCAATGGATAAACAGCAGGCAATTCTGGATGCAAGTATTGAAGAATGGAAAGGGGATATAGATCAGGTGGATGATATCCTTGTAATCGGGATCAAGCCATAGACTCAAGCAAAGACTCCATCTTTCGAATCAGGATGTCAACCTGGAAAGGTTTACTTATATATTCATCCATTCCAGCTGCAAGGCAGGTTTCCCTGTCACCTGACATGGCGTTTGCCGTTATGGCTATAATGGGTGTGAAAGAATTGGTGCTGGCTTCAATTTCCCGGATTTTCTTAGTAGCCAGGAAACCATCCATGACGGGCATCTGAATATCCATCAGGATAACATCATAATTACTTGTCCCGAATCTATCTAGAGCCTCTTTTCCATTATTGGCGATATCTATATTTTTTACAAGCTTCTCCAGGCTTAGAGTGACAATTTTCTGATTGATTTTATTGTCTTCAACGAGTAGAATATTAGCTTCCTTCAGTTCAATTTGTTTTTCTTTCCCGGATTCCTGATTATCAAGATGGGCAGTGATTTCTCCCTTTCTTAATTTTATATTGCTTTTAAGGAAGGTGAGTTCGAAACGGAACTCCGTATGGGTTTCAGTTGATGAAGCATGGAAATTACCTCCAAGCATTTCCGAAAACCTGCTTGGAATACTCAGGTCCATT